>NZ_JACKZU010000247.1:0-12059 GCF_014222165.1 Nostoc sp. 2RC | reverse complement strand
ATTCCCACAGCCATTGCACCCCACCCCTTAATCCCCTCCCCTTGCTAAGGGGAGGGGAGACAAAGCGTAGCTTTGGCGGGGTGAGGTGATTCCGGATTAGTTAGTAATTACCAATATTTATATTCTGATAAAAGTTATTCATTATTTAGTTATTAGCGAACTTTTTTAGCCAAAAACAACAGCTATCTTGAAGAATGATCCATAATTCAGACTTTAAAAATAGGGTGCGTTACTGCGTTAGCCTCAATCACCATGCTACCAAACATTACTAACACCCAACTCCAAACTCCTAACTCCAAACTCCTAACTCCTAACTCCCCACATATTTTTAAACACATATAAAAAATTCCGTGTTCGCTTCTCTACATAACTGTTTTCAATAAGATGATATTGGGGCTAACTTTGGAGAAGATGCTATTTTCACTTCATTATGCAAATCTGCCAAAATCCCAATTGCTCAAATCCATTTAATTCTGATAGCAATAGATTTTGTGTCAGTTGCGGACAAAGCAACTTTGGCAAACTTCTGAGAAACCGTTACCGAGTATTGGGGCTGTTAGGCGAAGGTGGGTTTAGCAAAACTTACGCTACAGAAGATGTAGATAGACTCAATGCGCCTTGCGTCATCAAGCAATTTTTCCCACAATTTCAAGGAACTGGACAACGTACTAAAGCAGCGCAATTTTTCAAAGAAGAAGCGTTTCGCTTGTATGAACTCGGAGAAAATCATACCCAAATTCCTCGATTACTTGCTTATTTTGAACAGGGTACTAGTTTGTACCTCGTGCAAGAATTTATTCAGGGAAAAACTCTTTTACAAGAAGTCCAAAAACAAATCTATGGTGAAGCAGAAATTTGGCAACTTTTAGCTGATTTATTGCCAGTTCTAGAATTCATTCATAGCAGTAATATTATTCACCGGGATATTAAACCAGAAAATATTATCCGCCGTACCAGTGATGGCAAACCAGTATTAATTGATTTTGGTGGTGCAAAGCAAGTCACACAAACGAGTATAGGCAGACAAGCCACAGTAATTTATACACTTGGTTATGCACCAACCGAACAAATGGCTGGTTTTGCTTGTCACGCCAGTGATTTATATGCTTTAGGCGTAACTTGCGTGCGTCTTTTAACTCAATGTTTACCTTTACAAGATGTTTCTGGACAAGTTAAAGATCCTATTTATGATGCCATGAACGCTAAATGGTTGTGGCGGGAACGATTACAAGAAAAAGGGATTATTATCAGCGACGAATTAGGAAAAATTTTAGATAAATTACTCAAACATTTACCCAGTGAAAGGTATCAAACAGCAACAGAAGTTATCAAAGATTTGGAGTTTATCCAATCAAATCTTGAACCTATTGCACTCAAAATGGTTTCTCTTCCCCAACCTATATTACAGCCGCCACCACCAAAAGTAATAGTACCGTTACCGCCTCTAGAAAGTTTTGAATTTGATGTGGTGACGGTAGACACAGCAGGTAGAGAAGTTAGCCGTGTTAGTCGCAGTACAAAATTTTTTGCTGAAGAATTGGGTAAGTCTGTCACCCTGGAAATGGTATCAATTCCTGGCGGTACATATATGATGGGTTCGCCAGACTTTGAAGGAGACGCTGACGAACGTCCTCAACACCAAGTGACTGTAGAACCATTTTTTATGGGAAAATTTCCTGTAACTCAAGGACAGTGGAGAGTAGTAGCAGCATTACCCAAAGTCAACCAAACCTTAAATCCTCATCCCTCAAAATTCAAAGGTTTTGATAGACCAGTAGAAAATGTATCTTGGCATGAAGCTGTAGAATTTTGTCTGAGGCTATCACAAAAAACTGGACGCGACTATCGTTTACCCAGTGAGGCGGAATGGGAATATGCTTGTCGTGCTGGAACTAAGACATCCTTTCACTTTGGCGAAAACATTACCACTGATTTGGTTTGCTGTGCTGACGAACCAAAAAGCAAATTCCGCAAAGAAACAACTAACGTCGGCAGTTTTGAAGTAGCCAACGCCTTTGGATTATACGATATGCACGGGCTAGTTTGGGAATGGTGCGCCGACCCGTGGCATAACAATTATCATGATGCACCTACCGATGCAAGTGTTTGGGAAACTGGCGGTGATGTGCATCGTCGAGTTTTACGCGGTGGTTCTTGGAGTTTTAGCGCCGAACTTTGTCGCAGCGCCAGCCGTAGTTGGAATGAGTCAGACGGCGGGTTGAGAATTTGTGGCTTTCGGGTGGTATTTTCCCAAGAAACTTGAAACTGAAATCCAAAATCAAGTTTTGAAGTTCAAAATCAAGTTTTGAAATCTAAAATCAAGTTTTGAAGTTCAAAATCAAGTTTTGAAGTTCAAAATCAATATTTTTGGAAAAAATACCGGAAATCTACTTACAGTTTTGTAGAGTGCTGCCAATTCTAGATAATTTATACCCGTTAAAACTTGGAAATTATTAATACAAATTTTGGCAAGAGTAGTTGACAAGTATAAAATTATACTTTAATATAAAAGCATGACAAAGGCGATCGCCTGTTCCGCCAAGATCAATGCGATCGCCTTTAGTCATCCCCCTACAGGAGATAGATACAATCATGACACAATTACCACAATCCGCCCAATCAAAGGTAGAGCAGTTCTTGGGTGAAAATTTAGATACACCCACCCCCAAAGAATTTTCCCCACAGCGACTTCCTAAAAGAGAGCCAATTAAGCACACGCTGACGGGTTCATCCAAAACTGTTATCAGTACAATTCATCATTTGCAAGTAATTGGTTACGCCAGTGTCGGAGACTGGAGTCCACTGATACCAACTGGTAAACCAAATGAGGTAATGAGCATTTTAATCCGTTACATTCTCATGCAATAACCCAAATTGTAGAGACGTTGCAATGTAACGTCTCTACTATATTAATTATCTGCCTTAATAATTTCGGTGAGGTAAAACGATGGTCATCGAAGCTAAAAATCTTGCCCTACCAGACCACACTCAACTACCAGAGTCCGATGGTACTTTCGTGAAAAATTTTCAAGAACATCCCCAAAGTATTCTCTTAACTGACTCGATTCTGCCACGATTACAAGAAATTCATCCTGACGGTTATTACTGCATCGGTCAAGATTCTGGTATTTACTGGCGATTAACAGAACCACCAGAACGGGGTGCTGAAGCACCAGATTGGTTTTACGTGCCAAATGTACCACCAACTCTTGACGGTCAATTCCGGCGTTCTTATGTTTTTTGGCAAGAATTAATTGCGCCAATGATTGTTTTAGAATTTGTCTCTGGAAATGGGGAAGAAGAACGAGATAAAACGCCCTACCAAGGTAAATTCTGGATTTATGAAAATATCATCCGTCCTCCCTATTACGGCATTTATGAAGTGAAAAAAGCATCGGTGGAAGTCTATCAATTAGTGGCTAATCATTACGAAAAAATGGTTCCCAATAGTAGAGGACATTATCCAATTGCACCGATGGGTGTGGAATTAGGTATTTGGCAAGGTAATTTTTTATTAGACAAAGAAATACCTTGGTTGCGATGGTGGGATGAACAAGGTAATTTACTCCTCACAGGAGACGAACGCGCCGAAGTCGAACGCCAACGTGCGGAAACCGAACGCCAACGGGCGGAAACCGAACGCCAACGCGCGGAAGCAGTAGAACAAGAAAATCAGCGATTGCGGGAACAGTTACGTGCATTGGGTATCGATCCTGACACGTTGAGTTAGCCAAAACACCCTTAGGAAATTTGAGATTTGAGAGAAAAATTCAAATCTCAAAAAAATCCAAAACCCTATGTAGAGACGCGATTTATCGCCGCTTCTGTAGAACAATTATTTTGACAAATAATCCTTAACCCAAGCGTATTAGAATATGAGCTAAGCTGGTAATATATAGAACAAACTGCTTGTAGTTCTGAGTTATGCAAATCTGCCAAAATCCTAATTGCTCAAATCCCTTCAACCCTGATAGCAATAGATTTTGCACAAGTTGTGGACAAAATAACTTTGGTAATCTGCTGGGAAATCGTTACCGTGTTTTGCAACTCTTGGGCGAAGGTGGGTTTGGCAGAACTTATACAGCAGAAGACACGGGTAGATTTGATGATATTTGTGTCATCAAACAATTTTTTCCCCAAGTGCAAGGAACAGCAGCACTAACTAAAGCAACGGAATTATTCAAACAAGAAGCGAAACGACTTTATGAATTGGGAGAAAATCACTCTCAAATTCCGAGATTGTTAGCTTATTTTGAACAAGGCGCAAGTTTGTATCTCGTGCAAGAATTTATTCGCGGGCAAACTTTACTCAAAGAACTTCAGCAACAAGCTTTTAGTGAAGCGCAAATTCGAGAACTTTTAGCAGATTTATTACCAGTCCTGGAATTCATCCACCATCGCCACGTCATCCATCGGGATATTAAACCAGAAAATATCATGCGAAGACAGAGCGATCGCAAACTAATTCTCATAGATTTTGGCGGTGCAAAACAAGTAACCCAAACCAGTTTAGCCAGACAAGCCACAGGAATTTACACCGTTGGTTATGCCCCAAGCGAACAAATGGCAGGATTCGCCACTCCTTTAAGTGATTTATATGCTTTGGGTGCTACTTGTGCGCGGCTTTTAACTCAAAGTTTGGCTGTGGAAGATACCTCTGGAAATCTCCATGACCGTGTTTATGATGCTTTTAATGGTCAGTGGTTGTGGCGAGAAATTTTGCAGGAAAAAGGTGTTACTATCAGCGACGATTTAGGGCAAATTATTGATAAATTACTCAAGCATTTACCAAAGGAAAGATATCAATCAGCAGCAGAAGTTTTAGAAGATTTAAATTCCCCAAAACCCAAAATTCCAACAACAATTATCTCCATTCCCCAACCGCAATTACCAAAAGTTCAAGCAAACACCATATCTCTACAAACTTTTGAATTCGATGTAGTTACAGTAGACGCAACAGGTAAACAAATTAACTATAAACGCCATAGCGCAAACTTTTTTATTGAAGACTTGGGAAATGGTGTATTTCTAGAAATGGCATCCATTCCTGGTGGTACTTTTATCATGGGTTCACCAGATAACAAGGGAAAAGCTAACGAACGTCCACAGCATCAGGTAACAGTTCGTGAGTTTTTGATGGGTAAATATCAAATTACCCAAGCGCAGTATGAAGCCATTATGGGGAATAACCCTGCTTACTTCCGCACCAATGGTGCAAACCGACCTGTAGAAAATGTGAGTTGGAAGAATGCGCTGGAATTCTGTCAAAAGTTGAGTCAAAAGACAAAACGAAATTATCGGTTACCGAGTGAAGCTGAATGGGAATATGCTTGTCGTGCTGGAACCACTACACCATTTTATTTTGGTGAAACTATTACCGTAGATTTAGCAAACTACAACGGAAATTACACATACGCTTCTGCACCAAAGGGTCAATATCGCGGACAAACAACACCAGTAGGCAATTTTCCACCTAACGCTTTTGGTTTATACGATATGCATGGTAACGTCTGGGAATGGTGTCAAGATTACTATCATAATAACTATCAGTACGCACCAATTGATGGTAGTGCCTGGTTACAAACTGGTTTATTCTCGAATTTGTTATCTGATAGACTGGTGCGCGGTGGTTCTTGGGGCTTCCTTCCAGAAGGTTGTCGCAGTGCAAATCGTAAGGCTGACGGTGCGGATCTCCGTTTCAACAGTATCGGTTTTCGTGTCGTCTCCGTTCTTCCATAAGGACTTGTTTAACCTTTACACTTCTTAGTTTTATCCTTTTCACACAAAGTGCGATCGCAATTTTTCACAACAACAATTAGGGATTACTAAGTAGGTCAACTTAATTAAACATAAAACAATGGTAGGGTGCGTTATCGCAAAGCGTAACGCACCTCAATTGCTATAGTACAGTCTACAGAGGTGCGTTAGCCTACGGCATAACACACCCTACATTTATTTATTGACATCTACGTATGAAGTTTTTTTAGGTTGAGCTACTTAAAAAATAAATTATTCAATCTTGTGGGGTGGGCGTCTCGCCCGCCCATCAGTAAGGGCGGACAAGATGTCCACCCCACAATAAAAGTTGGATGTTTTTTAATTTGGAAGTCTCTTCTTAAATCAAGCTAATTCCTGAATCGATATATTTTCAGTGGGGATTTAAATCCCCTACTGAAAATGTCTGTAATTTTGAATTTTGAATTTTGAATTGTTTATTACCCGTACCTAACTATAGGAATCCTATTTGATTTTTGAACAAAATTCCGTACACTTTACTCTTTTATAACCCTGTTGCCTATTCCCTATTGCCTCTTGCCTGCCTATACAGATCAGTTCATTAATCAAATCGGACTGCTATATGAGTAACTACCAATTATCAGCTGTACCTTTCTTGTAAGGCTCACCGGTAAAAGGTTGTATGCCAATAGTAGGATAAGCATCATCATTAGGCCCAAAAATCCGCATTGCAGCTTCATAAATATACTGTGCCATGTCAGCAAGCATTTGGGAAATCTTGGTAATATTCATATTATTTGGACTCCTAAATTTTTGAGTCACTTTAGTTGTGATATTTATACTTTAATCCTGATTCTGTTAGCTAGCAGCAACTCTCAATATATTGAGAATGTATGCAATGTTTATTCAGATAAGTTTGCAATACTTTAGCTTTTCAAAAAGTCAAAATTTTTTTCCTTAATTCTAATTGTAACATAGCTATAAGAATCCGCTTTGATTCCTGAAATTATTTGCGTAGAGAGGGAACAGGGAACAGGGAACAGGGAACAGGTAAGAAGGAATCAAAGTGTACCTAGCTTAACAAAAATCAAATACGAATCCTATATAGCAATCTGATTTCAATTGTGAACAATATCGATGTTGACTGTTGAGTGTCAACAACCTGAACCAAAATAATTTATTTTTGCGAGTTACCTTACCTGAAGCGTATTGGCTCATAGCGCTATTAATAGCTATTACTATTAAAAAATATTAAATTTTTGATAAAATTATTGTTAATATGCCTAAAAACCAAGGTTTTTCAGTGGTTTTTCAAACATATTTGCTACAAGTTGACAAGATTTATGGTAAATATTACCATAAATCAAAGAGGCATTTTTATAAGGCAGCTCTGCCATGACAACTTTCCCAGATTTGGACTATGTACATAAACAACAAGGCCAGCAAAACCAGGAGTTAAACCTGTGTGCGGATGACTACAGCTTGCTGACTGACCTTTATCAATTGACAATGGCGGCTTGTTACACAGGGGAAGGTATAGAACAACGACGGGCAAGTTTTGAATTGTCTGTCAGACGCTTACCAGAGAATTTTGGTTATTTAATTGCAATGGGTTTGACGCAGGCGTTGGAATATTTAGCGAAATTACGCTTTAGTCCATCGCAAATTGCAGCATTACAGGCTACGGGAATTTTTGCTGGAGTCAGCGATCGCTTTTGGTCGTTGTTAGCCCAAGGCAAGTTCACCGGGGATGTTTGGGCAGTACCAGAAGGTACGGCTGTGTTTGCCAATCAGCCATTGTTGCGGGTGGAAGCACCTCTTTGGCAAGCACAATTGGTGGAAACTTATCTGTTAAACACTATTAATTATCAGACTTTGATTGCCACAAAAGCGGCACGGTTGCGGGATGTGGCTGGAGAGTCAGCAACACTTTTGGAATTTGGCACCAGACGGGCCTTTAGTCCCCAGGGGTCTTTGTGGGCGGCGCGGGCGGCCTTGGCGGGTGGTTTAGATTCTACTTCTAATGTGTTAGCAGCGCTACAACTGGGTCAAAAGCCAAGTGGTACGATGGCACACGCCTTAGTAATGGCACTCTCAGCCATAGAAGGCACTGAAGAACAAGCCTTTAGTGCATTTCATCGATATTTTCCGGGTGCGCCATTGTTGATTGACACCTACGATACCATCGCTGCGGCCCAAGGCTTAGCGGCAAAAGTAAATTCCGGTGAAATGCAATTAACAGGCGTGAGATTGGACTCTGGTGATTTAGTTGACCTCTCAAAACAGGTGCGATCGCTACTTCCCAATGTGCCAATTTTTGCTAGTGGCGACTTGGACGAGTGGGAAATTGCCAGACTCAAAGCTGCTGGGGCAGAAATCGACGGTTACGGATTGGGGACGCGATTAGTTACAGGTTCTCCTGTAAACGGAGTTTACAAACTTGTAGACATTGATGGCATCCCAGTGATGAAACAATCCAGTGGAAAGGTAACTTATCCAGGACGCAAACAGATTTTTCGCTCGTTTATAGGAGGTAAGGTAAAAGCAGACAGATTGGGACTTTTAGGTGAAAGTTCGGGGGAAGAACAACCATTATTGCAGTTGGTAGTTCAGCAGGGTAAACCCACGCAACCGTTGGAAACTTTAGAAACAATTCGCCAGCGTACTACTGCCTCCGTTGCTAGTTTGCCAGAACAGACACGGCGCTTGGATCGTCCTGTGGCCTTAGAAGTAGAAATTTCTGAGAAGTTGCAGGTGTTAACACAACAGACTCAGAAACGTAGACGCGCCAGCGACTTACCGCAGGCTACCGCATTCGGGTAGCGTCTCGTTAGAGAAGGACGCAAAGTAATAGCAATTTGAACAATGATTGCGATAGATGGATGAATCGCCAAAAAGCTTATTTAGTGACTCTTCCATAATCCAAAATCTAAAATCCAAAATCCAAAATCCCACAAGATGATGAGAATTGCTTTATTTGGCACAAGTGCCGATCCGCCAACTGCTGGACATCAAAAAGTTTTAAGTTGGTTATCTGAAATTTACGATGGCGTGGCGGTTTGGGCAGCAGATAATCCATTTAAGTCCCATCAAACACCTTTAGAACATCGGGCGGCAATGCTGCAATTATTGATTGCGGATATCGATGCGCCACGACACAATATTGCCTTAGAACAACAATTGAGTAGCTTGAGAACCCTGGAAACAGTGGAAAAAGCCAAAGTGCGTTGGGGTAAAAATGTTGAATTAACATTAGTCATTGGTTCCGATTTACTTACTCAGCTACCACGCTGGTATCGTATTGAAGATTTGTTACAGGAAGTGCAACTATTGATTGTGCCGCGACCGCGATATGCAATAGATGAGTCTAGTTTGGAACAAGTGCAAAAGTTAGGAGGGAAGATAGCGATCGCTAGTCTAACCGGTCTAGATATTTCCTCAACAGCCTACCGCGAACATGGAGATTCTCAAGCCCTGACTCCCCCTGTAGTTGCTTATATTCATCGAGAGCATTTATACAAATGCCAGGACGCCAGCAAAAAAAGATTTCAACTCCGGTAAATCAACAACCTTTGGCCGATTTCAAGGTTGGTGTTGATAATGTAATTTTTTCTGTAGATACTGCACAAAATCGGCTGTTAGTTCTGTTAGTAATGCGGCAGCAAGAACCATTTTCAAATCATTGGAGTCTTCCCGGCACATTAGTCCGTCCAGGAGAGTCTTTAGAAGATGCCGCCTATCGCATTATGGCAGAGAAAATCAAGGTCAACAACCTTTATTTAGAACAACTTTATACTTTTGGAGGCCCGAATCGCGACCCACGGGAAGCAACCGATAGTTATGGCGTTCGTTATTTATCTGTTAGTTATTTTGCCCTAGTGCGATTTGAAGAAGCTGAATTAATTGCCGATGGCGTCGCCGGCATAGCTTGGTATCCGGTTAAACAAGTTCCACAATTAGCTTTCGATCACAATGAAATTTTGACCTATGGACATAGGCGTTTGCGAAATAAATTAGAGTACAGTCCAGTGGCTTTTGAAGTCTTACCAGAAATGTTCACGTTAAATGATTTATATCAGTTATACACCACAGTTTTAGGCGATAATTTTGCCGATTATTCTAATTTTCGGGCGCGTTTACTAAAATTAGGTTTTTTATCCGATACCGGAATAAAAGTCTCACGCGGTGCTGGTCGTCCGGCTAGTTTGTATAAGTTTGATGCCGAAGCCTTTGCCCCGTTGAAAGATAAACCTTTGGTGTTTATTTAATGATGACTGTTGACTGTTGACTGTTAACTGTTGACTGTTGACTCTGAGGAATTATTATTTTCCCTTCATCTCATCATGCCCAATGCCCAATGCCCCATGCCCCATGCCCAATAACTAATAACTAATATGAAAATTGCCATCGCTCAAATTAATCCGATAATTGGTGATTTACTAGGAAATGCCAGACAAATCCTAGAAGCGGCACAACGCGCTGTATCTGGGGGTGCGCGTTTGTTACTAACACCAGAACTTTCTTTGTGTGGCTATCCACCAAGGGATTTATTATTAAATCCTAGTTTTGTGGAAGCTATGAATATAACTTTGCAAAACTTAGCCCAGGATTTACCAGCAAATTTAGCTGTGTTAGTAGGAACTGTTCAACAAAATATCACAGCACATATTACTGGCGGTAAAAGTTTATTTAACAGTATTTCTTTGTTAGAAAATGGCAAAATCAAGCAAGTTTTTCACAAGCGACTTTTACCTACTTACGATGTTTTTGATGAACGGCGCTATTTTGAACCAGGCTTGCAAGCTAATTATTTTACTTTAGATAATCTCAATATTGGCGTTACTATTTGCGAAGATTTATGGAATGATGAGGAATTCTGGGGTAAACGTAGTTATGCTGTGAATCCCATTGCTGATTTAGCAATTTTAGGTGTAGATTTAATTGTTAATTTATCTGCTTCTCCTTATACTGCGGGGAAACAAAAGTTTCGGGAAACAATGCTCCAGCATAGCGCAGTGCGTTTTCAACAACCGATTATTTATGCAAATCAGGTTGGGGGAAATGATGATTTAATTTTTGATGGTCGCAGTTTTGCTTTGAATCGTAACGGTGAAATTATCTGTCGTGCCCGTGGTTTTGAGGCTGATTTGTTGGCGGTGGAATTTGATGAAACACTGCGAGATTTGCAATTAAGTGCTGTGACTCCTGCCTATGAATCAGAAGACGAAGAAATCTGGCAAGCTTTGGTTTTAGGAGTCAGAGATTATGCCCGCAAGTGCCGCTTTTCTAAAGTAGTTTTGGGTTTAAGTGGCGGTATTGATTCAGCATTAGTAGCGGCCATCGCCACTGCTGCCCTTGGTAAAGAAAATGTGCTGGGGGTTCTCATGCCTTCGCCTTATAGTTCTGAACATTCCATTAGCGATGCTTTGGCTTTAGCGAAAAATTTGGGAATTAAAACTGATATTTTACCAATTGAACAGTTAATGCAAGGCTTCGATGGCACCTTAGCCAATTTATTTGCAGGCACAGAATTTGGATTGGCAGAAGAGAATATCCAATCCCGGATTCGGGGTAATTTATTAATGGCGATCGCTAATAAATTTGGCTATCTTCTCTTATCTACCGGTAACAAGTCAGAAATGGCAGTTGGTTACTGTACTCTCTACGGCGATATGAATGGCGGTTTGGCAGTAATCGCAGATGTTCCCAAAACCCGCGTTTATTCACTTTGTTATTGGTTAAACCAAAATAGCGAAATCATCCCCCAAAATGTCTTGACTAAAGCACCAAGCGCCGAACTCAAACCAGGCCAAGTAGACCAAGACTCTCTACCGCCTTACGAAATTTTGGACGATATTTTGCAACGCTTGATTCACGAACACCAATCAGCAGCCCAAATTGTCGCCGCCGGTCACGATACTCTGATTGTAGACCGAGTAATTCAAATGGTGGCACGTGCTGAATTTAAACGCCGACAAGCACCCCCCGGTTTAAAAATCACTGACCGCGCCTTTGGAACTGGCTGGCGAATGCCAATTGCGAGTAACTGGGTTGCTATCAAAAACGCCTACCAAATTAAAACCCCATCTACACCTACATTAGTTTTTTCGGATGGGCAAGATGTCCAGCAGCGAATTAAGTAGATGAGGACACGGGGACACGGGAGACTTCCAAATCAAAATTGAAGAAGAATTCAGAAGTCAGAAATAATTAATTATTTCTTGTGGGGTGGCATTGGTGTAAACTTAAGCTTAAACTCTTGCCCCACAATCGTTTTACCCCTCCCCTCAATCCCCTCCCCGCAAGCGGGGAGGGGATTGAGG
>NZ_JACKZU010000829.1:0-286 GCF_014222165.1 Nostoc sp. 2RC | reverse complement strand
TGGCGATGGCGATGGCGGTGGATTCTTTGACGGAATGTTTGATTTCGATTTCGATTTCTAGCCGCTAGTCTGTCAAAATCGTCTTCTGTGCTGCGTTGATTCCATTAAGTGGGGGCCCGTTTAGGAGATTTAAAACGGACACGGTACACTGTCTCAGGTATGCAACGCAGCCAAGGCAACTTGGTGGCCTACATACGGGGCGTGGCGCAGTTTGGTAGCGCACCTGCTTTGGGAGCAGGGGGTCGCAGGTTCAAATCCTGTCGCCCCGACGTATGGGGGTCTGGAA
>NZ_JACKZU010000246.1:0-12082 GCF_014222165.1 Nostoc sp. 2RC | reverse complement strand
TTGTGATAGTTAAAATTTTACTTATAATTTTTAATTTATAAAAATGCGATCGCGCCCCTTTTACCAAACGCGATCGCATTAATTTTTCTCGCCTTAACTAATAAAATGCAGTCTATTAATTACTGCACTAATTAGATGATGAGTAATAGGGAGACTATCAATGACCATCCCCAGACACAACAACATCATGTAGGAAATGGAATAAAGAAATAATTCTCTAGCGACAGTACGATCTTCGGGATTTTGCAACAACCGCCAAGATTTGTGAATAAATAATCCTCCCAAACTCACAGCGATGGCAGCATAAAGAACTCCACTCGCAGCTAAGGGATAAACTAACAACACTGTTGCAACTACAGTAGTCAACGTATAATACCAAATTTGCCTTACTGTTGCCGTATCACCTTTAACTACCGGTAGCATGGGTATTCCGACTTTGGCATAGTCGTCCCGAATCATCAAAGCCAAGGCCCAGAAATGGGGTGGCGTCCATAAAAAGACAATGGCAAAAATTAACCATGCTGCCCAGCTTAAAGTGCCGGTCACAGCAGCCCAACCCACCAAAGCTGGAATCGCCCCAGCAGCACCGCCAATAACAATATTTTGCGTGCTGTGGCGTTTTAGCCAGTGGGTATAGACCAAAACATAAAAAACAATGCCAGAGAAAGCTAGCACCGCAGCTAACAGATTGGCGAAAACTGCCAATAGTGTAAACGAAATGGTTGCCAGAGCGATGGCAAAAATCAGAGCATCGCGCGGCTGCACCTTACCAGAAGGCATAGGACGATGGCGCGTCCGCTCCATATCATAATCAATATCCCGGTCATAGATACAGTTAATAGTCTGGGCGCTTGCAGCAGCCAAAGTGCCACCAGTCAGAGTTACTAGTAACAGCAATGGGTCTACCTGTCCCTTAGCAGCAATCCACATACTGCCAGCTGTGGTAATCAAAAGCAACGGAATAATCCGGGGCTTAGTTAGCTGGTAGTAACTTTGAATTACTTGGAGAAAAGTTTCGTGGTGGCGAGAGACATTAGTCTCAATCATGTTGGCTCTGGTTCCTTATTTTTCAACAACGGGGAGTAGGAAGTGGGGAGATGGCAACGCCTTGGGGAAAGGGCAAGGGACAAAGGGGAAAGGAAAGCTCCCTTCTTGTCCTCTCTTACAAAGTTTGAATTGGAGGAGACCTTTACTCCAACTTTGCGCCTTTTCCCTTTTCCCTTTTCCCTTTTCCCTACCCGAAGGGTTTTGCCCCATACCCTACTGGGCGCTCACTGAGTCACGGAATGATAAAACTGTAAAAGCCACTAAAGTACCGAGCAAAGCAGCTCCTACAGCTTGATGAGACACGGTGAGGGGTTCGACTTGGAGGTGTAATTTGAAAGTGGCGAATCCCAACAAAATTTGTAAGCTCAACAATGCACCAGCCAGATTTGCCAGTCGCCGCAAGGCTGGATGTAGCGCAGGTGTACGCCAACTAAAAAATACCATTGCCAAGGTTGCTAAAGTTGGCGGCACCAAACCAGCAATATGACTGTACATTACGGTACACAGTTGAGAATCGCCGAAGCATTGGTGTAGCGCCCAACGAGATCCTACTAAAGCACCCAAGAGACTTTGCAGGTAAACTAAAACAGCAGCAGTTAAACCGAACCAAGGCAACTTACCAACAGTTCCAGTCCCCTGATAGGCTGTGAGTGCGGTACCGATAATCAACAGGGTGGTGAAAAACAATAGCGCTGTTCCCAAATGAGCGGTAACAATATCAAACCGCAACAATTCGGTGACAGTGAGTCCTCCCAAGACACCTTGGAAGACGATGAGAAACAGGGCGAATGAGGATGCCCAAGGCAGCCAGTTGGGTAACGAGCGACGATGCCACCAGGATAAACCAAAAAGTGCGATCGCGCTGATACCAATTAAGCCTGCATCTAATCTGTGAAACCACTCTAAGAATACCTGGAAATTCATTTGCTTGGCTGGCACCAGTTGGCCATAGCATAAGGGCCAGTCTGGACAAGCAAGCCCAGCATTCATCACGCGGGTGGCAGAACCTATCGCCATCAAAATCAAAGTGGCTATGCACATTCTCCACACCAAGCGACGAATCATTTCCTTGGGCTTTTGTTGCTCAATTGCCGCTTGATTTTGTTGTTGTAGGACAATTTCGTTCATGAACAGTACCTTCTGCCCGCTCCTGGTGGATCTCTAATAGATTCTTAATTTTCAATACTCAACGAACACTTTCTAACAACGGGCAAATCCCCGCTCTTACGAATGTCGTCCCCATCTCCACCCTAGCGTACAAGCCAAGGGTTTATAGATTGGCACTCACTTATACTTTGAATCATTTTCACTATGTTTTGCCTGAAGCTTTAGGTATTTTTCAAGATGTGAAAAATCGATTATTGCTAGTTAATTTAACCATCCTAAATTTTTCCTTAAATTTTTCTACTGATTTACATCTATTTTGGCGAATATCTGTTAGTCACCTTGTACTCAAAATTAGTAAAATAGTCAGAAAAATTAATAAAAATTTCAGACATTTCGACTATATGTCTTTCAGCCTAGACTACCTTAGTAAGTGAGCAGCTTTGAGATAACGTAGTAAATTCAATTAAGTAAGCCGTGAAGATTCCAAGTTCAATCTGGACATTACTCATTGGCATCGTGCTAACCCTAGCCAGTATTTGGTACGGTCAAAATCATGGTCTGTTGCCAGCAGCAGCTACTGATGAAGCCGTCTTAGTCGATGGTCTATTCAATGCGATGATGATCGTTTCTACAGGTATATTTCTGATAGTCGAAGGTGTCTTGATTTACTCTGCATTTAGATACCGTCGGCGTGCAGGTGACAATGAAGACGGCCCACCAATCGAGGGTAATGTACCTTTAGAAATACTCTGGACGGCGATCCCAGCAATTATCGTTATCGGTATTTCTGTTTACAGTTTTGATGTGTATAACGAAATCGGTGGCTTCGATCCCCACGCCATCCATGAAGCGCCCATTACTCAAGAGTCCATGACAATGCCTGGGCATGGAAGTGCCATAGCTGCAACATTGAGCGATGCACCTCTAAGCAGCGAAACCAACCTCAATCAAGAAAAATCTGATGAGGCGATGCAAGACCCAGCAACAGCAGAAGTTCGCAATGCCGACCAAATTCCCCAAAAGCAGAATGCTCCGGGCGTTGGTAGTGTTGCTCCTACAATTGGAGGCAGTCCCGATAAAGCAGATAAACCACCGGCATTGCAAGTCAATGTCACCGGTCTCCAATATGCTTGGATTTTCACTTATCCTGAAACTGGAATAACCACAGGTGAGCTGCACGTTCCCATCGGCAAAGAAGTGCAAATCAATATGACCGCCAACGATGTGATCCACGCCTTCTGGGTGCCAGAATTCCGTCTCAAGCAAGATGCAATTCCCGGTCGGCAAAGTGAGATTCGCTTCACGCCGAGAACAGAAGGTGATTATGCTCTCATCTGTGCTGAACTTTGCGGCCCATACCACGGTGCTATGAGAACAACAGTGGTAGTTGAGTCACAACAAGCATTTGACAAATGGCAACAAGAGCAGTTAACTGCCAGCAAAGAAACCCTAAATCAAGCCGTAGCATTAAATCCTGCGGATTTGTCCCCAGATGAATTTCTCGCCCCTTACACCAAGGACATGGGAATTCAACCAGAAATCCTC
Organism: Nostoc sp. 2RC; assembly: GCF_014222165.1. Lineage (NCBI taxonomy): Bacteria > Bacillati > Cyanobacteriota > Cyanophyceae > Nostocales > Nostocaceae > Nostoc > Nostoc sp. 2RC. The sequence continues at coordinate 8,383 of NZ_JACKZU010000246.1, read as the reverse complement.
CATCAAGTTCACCATTAATTCCCAAAAAGGGAAAAGGGGAAAGCTTAAAGGGAAAAGGAAGGTTCTCTTTCCCCTTTGCCCCTTCCCCTTGACCCCACTTCTGTAAGAAGTCTAATGACTAATTCCTATGACACAAGCTCAGCTCCAAGAAACTGCCAATATTCCCGCTCATGGTGAAGAACCACCGGTGAGGAAATGGCAAGATTACTTTACCTTTAATACCGACCATAAGGTAATTGCGATTCAATATCTAGTCACCACATTCATTTTTTACTGTATTGGTGGCGTGTTGGCTGACTTGGTTCGTACAGAACTACGGACGCCAGAAGTAGATTTTGTCACCCCAGAAGTCTACAACAGCTTGTTTACGCTGCACGCTACAATCATGATTTTTTTGTGGATCGTGCCAGCTGGTGCGGGTTTTGCTAACTTCTTGATTCCCTTGATGATTGGGGCCAAGGATATGGCATTCCCACGCTTGAATGCTGTTGCTTTTTGGATGATTCCGCCTTCTGGTTTGTTGCTCATCGCTAGTTTAGTGGTCGGTGATGCCCCCGATGCAGGTTGGACTTCCTACCCTCCCCTGAGCTTGGTAACAGGTCAAGTAGGTGAGGGAATTTGGATTATGAGTGTCCTCCTACTCGGTACATCATCGATTTTGGGGGCAATTAATTTCCTCGTCACATTGCTGAGGATGCGTATCCCAGGCTTGGGATTCAATCAATTGCCTTTGTTCTGCTGGGCGATGTTTGCCACTTCAGCCTTGACTCTGGTATCAACGCCAGTGTTAGCAGCAGGTTTGATTCTGCTGGCTTTTGACTTATTTGCCGGGACGACATTTTTTAATCCCACTGGGGGCGGCGATCCTGTTGTTTACCAGCACATGTTCTGGTTTTACTCGCACCCAGCAGTTTACATTATGATTTTGCCTTTTTTTGGGGCAATTTCAGAAGTTATCCCCGTGCATTCTCGCAAGCCAATTTTTGGTTATAAAGCGATCGCCTACTCTTCTCTGGCCATCAGTTTTTTAGGGCTAATCGTTTGGGCACACCACATGTTTACCAGTGGTATCCCCGGTTGGCTGCGGATGTTCTTCATGATCACCACCATGATCATCGCCGTACCCACTGGTATTAAAATATTCAGCTGGTTGGCAACCATGTGGGGCGGAAAAATTCAACTCAACTCCCCTATGCTATTCGCAATGGGCTTTGTTGGCACCTTTGTGATTGGTGGTATCAGTGGTGTGATGCTAGCAGCAGTACCCTTTGATATTCACGTCCACGACACCTATTTTGTAGTGGCGCACTTGCACTACGTTTTGTTTGGTGGTAGCGTTCTCGGCATTTATGCGGCGATTTACCACTGGTTCCCGAAAATGACGGGACGAATGCTCAATGAATTTTGGGGTAAAGTTCACTTTGCCTTGACAATCGTCGGTTTAAACATGACCTTCTTACCCATGCACAAACTAGGGATGATGGGCATGAACCGCCGTATTGCTCAGTACGATCCCAAATTTACTTTACTCAATGAAATCTGCACCTATGGCGCTTATATCCTGGCAATCTCCACATTTCCCTTCATTATCAATGCAATTTGGAGTTGGTTGTACGGAGAGAAAGCTGGTAATAATCCCTGGAGGGCACTAACCTTAGAGTGGATGACTACCTCACCGCCAGCGATCGAGAATTTTGAAGTCACCCCAGTACTAGTTACAGGCCCCTACGACTACGGCTTGGAAAAGGCTAAAGAAGGTGTACCCTTATCTGACCCCAATCCAGTCTTGTCTGCTGGCCCCAACTCCGTATTAAGAGCAAAACCCGACCCAGCGGTTGCTGCTAATCCGGAAGATCGGAAGTAAAGAGTTAGGAGTGATGAGTTAGGAGTGATGAGTTAGGAGTGATGAGTTAGGAGTGATGAGTTAGGAGTGATGAGTTAGGAGTGATGAGTTTAATAAAGTTATTAGTTTAAAACTCCCAATTCCTAATTTCCAACTCCTAACTCCCAACTCCCAATTCCTAATTTCCAACTCCCAATTCCCAACTCCCAACTCCCAATTCCTAACTCCCAACTCCCAATTCCTAACTCCCAACTTCCAATTCCTAATTCCCAACTCCCAACTCCCAATTCCTAACTCCCAACTCCCAATTCCTAACTCCCAACTCCCAACTCCTAACTCCCAATTCCTAACTCCCACCTCCCCAATCTACATTTATCAAGATTCATGCAAAGTCAGACAATTGACCCAGCTAAAACTGAACTGAATCATCACCATACAGCAGAAGCAGCTGTCGGCCATCATGAAGAACATCCAGACCATCGTTTGTTTGGGCTAATTGTCTTCCTGATTGCTGAAGGAATGATTTTTATGGGACTATTCGGAGCCTATCTGGCTTTCCGTGCTACCATACCTGTTTGGCCTCCAGAAGGTACTCCAGAGTTAGAACTGTTGCTACCCGGTGTTAACACTGTGAACCTGATTGCTAGTAGTTTTGTTATGCACAATGCTGATACTGCTATCAAAAAGAATGATACGCAGGGAGCGCGGATTTGGCTAGCAATTACCGCTGCGATGGGTGCTGTTTTCCTGGTAGGACAAGTATATGAATATACTCATCTAGAATTTGGTTTAACTACCAATTTATTTGCCAGTGCATTTTATGTTTTGACTGGTTTCCACGGACTGCACGTTACTATCGGCGTTTTAGCGATTCTTGCCGTGTTGTGGCGATCGCGTGTTCAAGGCCATTACAGTAGCGAAAAACACTTTGGCATTGAAGCCGCTGAAATTTACTGGCACTTTGTTGATGTGATTTGGATTATTTTGTTCGGATTACTGTATTTGCTGTGAGTATTAATTAATTATTAGTTGTTCACTCCACGCGAACAACTTTACAAGCCTCCTTTGGGAGGCTTTTTTATTTTCAGTATTCAGTGATACCAATTTGGAATTTTATAGCCAGGAACTTGGTAATTCAAGTCTCCACTCCCGAAGACTGAAATCAGAAGTGGTGTAGTTCTGTTAGGACGTAAATCGATGGTAAAACCTGGATAATAAACTTTCAAGCTATTGCTTGTTATCTATTCCGTGTTACTTATTGCTTTTTATACTAATATAAAGACATAGAGTTTTCATGAGTTAGGGTATTGCATTTACTTTATTCGTCAAAACTTGTATTATTTATATTTATTTATAAATAAAAAATTCAATTTCCAGCCCAATCATAAAGCTGCCTCCAAGCTATGTGAACGGGAAGATAATTGCCTCAAAATTGACAAATCAAGGGGCGAGTATTCATTTTCTCACCCAAGCTATAAGAACCTCTGAATGGTCAGCAATTAGCAGTATAATATACGCCACATGAGCCAGAACCCTCTCATTAGAAAAACATTCAGGAGTAGCTTTGAGACCGTTAAAGTGTTAGAAAGCCCAGAATCAGGTAAAAACTACTCTTTAGCAAGTGTAATACGTAATAGATATCATCAGAGTTTTGTTAGAAAAACACTTAGGAATCGCTTTGAAATCATCAAGCAATTGGGCAGCGGAGGATCTGGGGATACATACTTAGCCATAGACCTAGACCTACCAGGAAGACCGCATTGTGTTGTTAAGCATTTCCACCCAAAAGATTCTAATCCTGCGGTGGGGGCGATCGCTAAAAAATTATTTGTCAGAGAAGCAGAAGTTTTATATCAGCTGGGTAACGACCACGAACAAATTCCGAGACTGTTTGCTCATTTTGATGAAGGTGGGGATTTTTATCTAGTCCAAGAATACATTGACGGTCATTCTTTGACTCAAGAAATTATCCCAGGGCAAAGGCTGAGGGAAAATGCAGTCTTGATTTTATTAAAAGACATTTTGGAAGTGTTAGTTTTCGTTCACGAACACAACATTATTCACCGAGATATTAAGCCCCAAAATTTAATGCGGCGACACTCCGATGGCAAGATTGTGTTAATTGACTTTGGGAGTATTAAAAAAATTGGTGCTTTAGGAGCGGGTTTAACAGTTGTGGTTGGTACTCCTGGTTATATGCCAAGCGAACAAGCCAAGGGAAAGCCAAAACTTTCTAGCGATATCTATGCAGTAGGTATGATTGGTATTCAAGCTCTCACGGGCTTAGTACCAAGCCAACTACAAGAAGATCCTGAGACAGGAGAAATAATTTGGCGGCATCACGCACAGGTAAGCGATGCTTTTGCTGATATTTTAGACAGAATGATTTGCGATCGCCATAGTCAACGTTATCAATCTGCCGCCGAAGCTTTGGAAGCCATTAATTCCTGTTTGCTGGGATTAGAGTCATCGCCATCTGGTGGTCAAAAGCAAAATATTATCGATAGCTATTTTTTAGCTTACAGGAATTTTATTTTGTTGTTGGGTATTGGACTGGGTGCTAGTACTAGTTTGATAGTAATTATATTAATCTATACATTCCTGAATGCAAGTACATTCTTGCCACAGCAACCTACTCAACTAAAAAATATCATACAAAAATTTATTCATCAGTCACAGTTAACTAATTTAAATAACTTAAATAGCAACACAGAATTAAAGAAAAGCAATTGCAGCATTGCCAATACCACCGAAGAAATTAAATTTAATTGTCTTAGAGACAATTAAGAACTTTTAAGTAAATAAATTAGGACTTACGCAAAAACTCTCTTAGACTCTTATTTCTCTGAGGGAAGCCTCTTAACCCGTCCAAAGCACTGGTTCCTGTTGATCCTTCAACTTTGTTCAGCCTTGACCCTGAGCAGAGTCGAAGCCTTGAGTGTCAACCGTCAACAGTTAACAATCTTTTGTGGAATATTTTTTTACTTGCAAGTCCCTTAACAACCGTATTAGCTTATAAATTGCACAAAATCAAGTTAATTGGCTGTTAAAAATTAACTATCAACCATCAACAATCAACAACTAAGATAAAAACATACGCAAGTTAAATGCGTGACTACTTAGCTATAAAAAATTGCTTTAGGACTTACTGATAAAAGCTTTATCTAAAACTTAAATATCTACAGATTTTTATAGTGTAAATACGGAGAAATTATTGTAGTATGAATACAATCAATAAACAAAATTTAAAGATATGGACAATACAAACCAAAGAAAAACTTTAATTAACAGCGAAATAGCCCTGTTTCTCAGAGGTTTGATTATTGGTAAAGTATTAACACTGATGGTTATTGGCGGATTGCTTTGGTGGTTACTCAAGCCAAATTTTTTATCTCGTAACAGTGTTAACTCTTACTCCCCTAATCAAAACGTAAACACCTCCTTTAGTGAAAGTTCGACTTTTCAGACAATTGTCGATGTTCCTAGCGGCTCATTTAACTACGGTGGTAGTACAGCTTGGGCATCTATCCGGCAATTAGTAGATTCTCAGATTCAAAGCGATCGCCCTGAACTACAATTACGCTACATAGACCCTATAAAAGACAGTCCTGGCTCTAGCTCTGGTATTCGTATGTTGCTTGATGGCAAATTAGACTTTGCTCAGACTTCCCGTCCCCTGACAGATGAAGAACAAGCAATTGCAACACAGCGAGGCTTTACCCTCGAACAGCGCCGGGTGGGTATTGATGGAATAGCAGTGGTAGTCAACCCATCACTCAAGGTATCAGGTTTAACTGTTGACCAATTGCAGCAGATTTATTCGGGGCAAATTACTAACTGGCAACAACTAGGTGGGCCCAACTTAGCTATCACACCTTTCTCTCAACGACCAGAAAATGCAGATACACTAATATCCACGAGCAACAACAACTCAAAGGGGCAAGCACTTGGCTCCAATGTACAGTATGTCTACTCGACTACAGAGGCAGTACGCCAACTCAGCAAAACTCCTGGTGGCGTGTATTATGCTTCTGCCCGTTCAGTAATTCCTCAGTGTACTGTCAAAGCTTTACCATTGGGTCGCACTTCTGGTGAGTTAATACCCCCCTACCGCGAACCTCTAGTATCAGCTGAAAATTGCCTACGTCAGCGCAATCAAGTAAATACTGAGGCTATTAAAAATGGTAGTTATCCAATTACTGCTGATATGTTTGTGATTATTAAGCAGAATAAAGGGCGAGAACAGCAAATAGGCGATGCCTACGCCAAACTTTTATTAACTGAACAGGGGCAAAAAGCAATTGAGCAAGCTGGTTTTGTGGGAGTTCGTTAATCAAATCTCCAAGATAATTAAATGTTATTAGTTTGTGACAGAGTGCTGCACAAAAGCTGACAACATTAGACTTCTTGCAGAAGTCGGGAAAAAGGGAAGGGGAAAGGGGGTGCATGTTTGGTATTTTCCCTTTCCCCTTTAACCCCTTCGGCGTTCGCCAGTCGCTCATGGGGGAAACCCCCAAGACCGCGCTGGCTCACCTTTTCCCTTTGACCACAAAATTCCAAAAAGCACTTTTGCAAGAGGTCTATTGATGCAGGCAATGTACAGCGCCCAGCCACAGAGAGTTTCAATCAGCCTAAATTATTACTCACTGGGCGATTGGAAATCGCAGCTACACAGATTAAATCCACCTAGATGGGTTTGAAAACCTTGATTTTGTGTTAGTCCAGGCAGGTGTATTAAGCTTTGTGTAGTAGCGAATTCTATTCGCCCAGTACTTTTCAAACATCCTCTAAGCAGCTGTATCGGAACGTTCTATTTGCTGCCGAATGGTTTCAATAGAAGCATTAATACCAGCTAGCTTTGACTCGAAATCATCTCGCAGCCAAATCAAGAATTTTAATTTCCGTTCTAAGCTAGCTTTGTGCGAAATGGGCTGGCTTCCATAACAGGCATTACCCCAAAAAGGAAACATAATTTACCTCTGTATTTAGCTGTTGTAGGAGTGCAGTATATTGCACCATTATATTTTGACTAATAACAATCAGACTGGTGTGTGTAATAACCGATCTTTATTGTACGGGCTTAACGAATGCTTGCTAAAAATTGTCCCAACAGATGATGAAATTATTCCATTGGATAGGCATTAATTTTTTCTAGATCTTCTTTTGGGAAACATTTGAAGTAAATATAGCAATTCTATTTCAGTTTTGAATAATATCGGTGTTGATTGTTGACTGTTGACCGTTGACAGTCAACAAACCTAACACGTAATATTTCACAAATGATTTAGGATTGCTATATTAAATTGGCAATACGGTTTGGATAAGCAGTATGAACTTCCCTATTTGCATAAGTCTACTTAATTCCTTGCATAAACACTCATTGGTTCCTTGATAAACCGGGTGTAAAGATGCTTAAACGTAGATTTAATCACGCGGGGCATACCAAAATCAATGGGCATTAATTTATCTGGTAGCCGCCAATCTTCTATTTTTAATAAGTCAGGATTTAAATGTGGAAACTCGATGTTAGCAAGTTCTGGACAAATTCCTAATTTTTGAGAAGCTGCAACTGTTGGTACTTGTTCGGGAGAAACATTGAGGATTTCCACCATTGCTCGATCTAAAGCAAATATATCTGATGCAGCTGCTAAAATGCCTAGTTGGCGAGGTTCGCCGTTACTGGGGCCGTTACCTTCATGACCGATGATGCCATCTAAGATGGTTAAATTGGGGTTAATTGCCCTGGCGGTTTCTACTAACATTTGGGCAAATCTGTCGGCGTCTTTGCCTGCTTCCATGTGCCACCAAGCTTTCATTTTGCCGGGGACGCAACCAAACAAGTTTTTGACACCCAAGGTTAATGTTAATTGGGCATGGGATTTGACTTTGGGTAGGTTAATCACCACATCTGCTTCCATCGCTTCTTTAGACAAGCGCAGGTGGTTAAAATTCTCACTCACACTTTGGTAACGCTGTCCGTGAAAATCGATGATGGGAATATTCAATTCTTCTAAAATAGGCAGATAGCCATTGGCCACCGCTACTCCCTTGGCGCTACCAAAAGCCGGACTATCACCCAAAAATGGCTTACCGCCGACTTCAATTACCATTTGGGCAACTGCGTAAACGAGTTCGGCACGGGTGATACATTCTTTACCAGGACGCGCACCTGTGAGCAGATTGGGTTTGAGTAAAACGCGATCGCCTTTTTTCACAAATGCTGCCATTCCTCCAAAAGGTTCCAGCAATATCACTAGAGATTCCCGTAAAGCCTCTAGTTCGTAGGAAGTAGCCCGAATCAAGCTGACGGATGATTTTTGAGTTTGCATAGATAATAAATCACAAGTAATAAACAGCGCCAACAGTCAAAGCCCTTAGGGCTGTTAAAAGGTTAAAGGTTAAAGGGAACCCCATAACTCAAGTTAGGGGCTTGATACAAGCACACTGCATTTCTCGTACTACGTATCTCAAAATACATCTTTTTCTCTTTTCCGTGTTTAAAAACTCTTTCTTGCATCCTTTCCCCTTTCCCCTTTCCCC
>NZ_JACKZU010000245.1:0-12159 GCF_014222165.1 Nostoc sp. 2RC | reverse complement strand
GATAGGGGAGACAAGGGAGACAAGGGAGACAAGGAGAATAAATCCTGCTTTTCCAGTCAACACTCAACAGTCAACGGTCAACGGTCACCAGTCAACAGTCACCAGTCAACAGTCACCAGTCAACGGTCACCAGTCAACAGTCAACACTTTAATACCCAATGCCCAATGACTAATCCAAAATCCAAAATGGTATTAAGTATTTGGCGATGGAGATGTTTTTTATCTCGTTGTGTTGCCTTTATAGTGCTGGTGTGTGATACGAATCCTGCTGGCGCTCAGCCGATTAATCCTGTGACGCCGAAGCCGCCGGAACAACTGCCTACGAATCTGCTACCACCAACAAATATACCCATTGAGATAACCCCGACGGTACCGCCAACTCCAGAGGAAGCTGGAGATATTCCAGGCAGTATTGTTGTGCAAAAGTTTGAGTTTGTTGGTAATACGGCCTTCAATCAAGAAGAATTAAACTCAGCGATCGCTAATTTTACAGGTCAACCAATTACTTTTGCTCAACTCCTGAAAGCTGCTAATCAAATCACCGATTTGTATGTGCGAAAGGGCTATATTACCTCTGGTGCTTACATTCCCAGTCAAGAATTTCGTTCGGGTATCATCAAAATTCAGGTGGTGGAAGGCAGTTTAGAGGATATCCAAGTCAATGTCATTAAAGGACGCTTGAATTCAGATTATGTCCGCAGTCGCATTGCCATTGCTACTACTAAACCGCTGAATATCAACCGCCTCAAAGAAGCTTTACAACTGCTGCAACTCAATCCTTTAATTGAAAGTTTAGACGCTGAACTCACCGCTGGCACTAGACCGGGTGTGAATTCTCTAGCGGTAATTGTTAAGGGAGCGAGAACTTTTAAAACGGAACTCAGTATTAATAATAACCGCAATCCCAGCATTGGTAGTTTTGAGCGCGGTATTGCTTTATCTGAAGGCAATCTGTTGGGAATTGGCGATCGCTTGAATTTTGCCTACAAAAATACTGATGGTAGCAATAGCTTTGAAGGTGGTTATACTTTGCCAGTGAATCCCCGGAATGGGAGCATTGGCTTCAATTATCGAATTACTGACAACAAAATTATTGAACCTCCTTTTAATGATTTGGATATCGGGGTGGATTCTCGTGAGTTTGAATTATCTTTTCGTCAGCCAATTCTACAAAGAGCCACTCCAGAAGTCAGCCAAGAACTAACGCTGAGTTTTACTGCGGCTAGGCGGGAAAGTAATTCTTCGATTCAAGGAGTGGATTTTCCTCTGTTTGCTGGGGCCGATCCTCAAGGAAAAACCCGGATATCTGAATTGAGTTTTGCCCAAGAATGGCTACACCGGACTCGTCAAGAAGTCCTGGCGGCTCGTTCGGAGTTTAATTTGGGGATTGGAGCTTTTGACGCTAGTGTTAGCGATACCGAACCAGATAGCCGATATTTCCTGTGGCGGGGACAAATGATTTATTTGCGCCTTTTGGGTCAACCAAAACCACAAACAACGGCTCCGACTTTGTTGTTGCGTTCTAATATCCAATTGGCCAGTGGCTCTCTGCTTTCCATAGAACAGTTTAGTGTGGGCGGTCAAGGAACAGTACGCGGTTATCGTCAAGATGTTTTACTCAGCGATAATGGGATTTTTGCTTCCGCAGAATTACGATTACCCATCGCCCGTTTCCCACAACTGCAAGGGACTTTACAAATTGCACCATTTATTGATTTTGGTACTGTGTGGAATACAGGTAGAGAAAATTCCGACCCAAACACTTTATTAGGCTCAGGATTTGGACTACTGTGGCAAATGGGAGATAGATTCACAGCCCGCCTAGATTGGGGTATTCCTTTAATAAATATTGATAATAGCAAGCGCACATGGCAAGAAAATGGGCTGTATTTTCAAATGGAGTATAAAGCGTTTTGAAGTTGTTGATTGATGATTGATGACGGTTGACTGTTGACTGGGGAGTTAAGAAACTAACTCAAAATTTAAAATCAAAAATTTTTGCAGCAAATCAAAATTAAGTGCATCTTCAAGAAAAAATTAGTATGACAAAAATCATTTATAAAAATTACCGTCGTCTATTAATATTTATTTTTTCAGCATTATTGGGGCTGTTATCTAGTTTGAGTGTGCCGGTTTGGTCAAATTTTTCTAGTTTACATGCTAATGCTAGTAGTCCTCTAGAATTAGCAAGACAAGGAGAACAAAGATACAATGCTGGAGAATTAGAAGCAGCTGCAAAATTATGGGAAGCGGCGGCTGAGGCTTATAAAAAAATTGGCGATGGCGATGGGATGACTAAGAGTTTAATCAATAAATCCCAGGCTTTACAAGATTTAGGATTGTATCCCAAAGCTTGCAATACTTTACTGCAAGCTTTTGCAATTCCAAACCCCAACTGTAGCCAAACTCAAATCGAGGAACTCCAAAAAACTCTTAATCAAAAGGGTGGTTCTTTGACTTTAACTCAAGCCATTGGCTTGCACAGCCTTGGTGATGTCCTACGCAAACAAGGGTTATTAGAAAATTCCGAAGAAATTTTGCACTTAAGTCTGTCTTCAGTTGGTGACTCGACTGCAAAAAGCGCTGTGCTACTAAGTTTAGGTAACACCGAACGAATCTTAGGCAATCAAATCCGCGATCGCTGGGACTATGATGTAGTGACGGACATTATCGATCGCAAATCTGTCATCGATGCTATATCACCCTACAATCAAGCTGTCAATTACTATATTGCAGCCACAAAGGTAGCATCAGCGCCACCAATACCAAAAGTTCAAGCACAACTCAATCATTTCCAGCTATTACTGGAGATGAAAACATGGTGGAGAGAACAAACACAACGCCGCATTGCTTCTTGGACGAGATTTTCTGAATCTAAATTAATTCAACGAGCAAAAGATTTTCTCTCTGTGTTGGAGTCGCAATTGAGCCAAGATGCTCAAGCATTGCAAAATCAAATTTCACCTAATTTGACTGCTTTATCTCCCAGTCGTGCTGCTATTTATGCCCAGATTAACTTTGCTAATTCTTTGATGCAAAGCCAACAAATAAATTTAGTTGAACCTTTGTTAGCAAATGCACTCCAACAGTCACGGACTCTAGAAGATAAACGAACCGAAACTTATACTCTAGGATATTTGGGTAAATTTTACGACAAACAAGGACAGTTAAATCGAGCAACCAAACTCACACAGCAAGCCCTGATGATAGCCCAAGAACAAGATATCAGTGGCGATGCTAGGGAAATTACTTATCTTTGGCAATCTCAGTTGGGAAGTTTACTACGAAAACAGGGAGATACAAAAGGAGCGATCGCGGCTTACACCGCCGCCTTTAATATTTTACAATCTCTACGCAGCGATTTAAATGCCAACAATCAAGATGTGCAATTTGACTTTCTTCAAGAAGTCAAACCCGTGTATTTAGAATTAGCAGATTTATTGTTGAAATCAAATTTAGATGATAACGAATTAAATTCTTTAGTAATATCGAATTTTACCATTAATCGCGAAAAATCGGAAACAAAAAATTCTCAAAACCGCCTAGAATTAGCCCGCCAGGTAATAGAATCTCTGCAATTAGCAGAACTAGATAACTTTTTTCAAGACCCCTGTTCCGAAACAACAAATGTAGCGTTACAAATTGATAATATTGATACCAATGCAGCTGTCATCTATCCGATTGTTTTCCCAGAACGCTTAGAAGTGATTCTTTCGATGCCGGGAAAACCTTTACAGCAAGTCGTAGTTGCCATTAGCGAACAACAAGTTAATGAAACTCTAGACCGGCTTTACGATAATTTAGACAACTTAAGTATCAATAACTCTGCCCGTAATATTCTTTCTACTTCTAATCCAAATCCCCAAGAATTAAAGGATAATCTTCAGAAACTTTTACCTATTTTTGGCGAAGTTTATAATTGGCTGATTCAACCTTTTGAGACAGAACTAGATGCCAAGCAAGTCAAAAGTTTAGTATTTGTACTCAATGGCAGATTGCAGAGAGTTCCCATAGCTGCACTCTACGATGGAGAAAAATACCTCATTGAAAAATATAATGTTGCCCTGGTTCCCAGCCTACAATTATTAGCTCCTCAAAAATTGGAAAAGAAACAACTAAAGGTTTTAGCTGCTGGAGTTAGCGAGCAAATTAACGTACAAGGAGAATTTTTTGCGGCATTAGTTAATGTTCCCCAGGAATTAGATCGAATCAAACAAACTTTTCCCGCCTCTGAAAAACTGCTCAATCAAGAGTTTACTGTCAAAACCATTCAAAAAGAGTTGAAATCAAATTTTCCTGTTATCCATTTAGCAACTCATGGATTATTTAGTTCTAATCCCCAAAAGAATTTTATTATTACAGGAGATGGTAAAAGTATTAGCATTAATGAGTTGAGTGCTTTACTCAAAGAACCAGGTACAACCATAGAATTATTAGTACTAAGTGCCTGTGAAACTGCGACTGGCGACGAACGGGCTGTTTTGGGTTTAGCAGGAGTGGCTGTGCGTTCGGGGGCACGCAGTACCCTTGCCACTCTCTGGCCTGTAGGGGATGCTTCCACCGCCCAATTTATGGGTGAATTTTACCAAGACTTGAAAAAGCCACAAGCCAAACAAGCAGATGCCCTGAGGAAAGCTCAACTATCGCTGTTAGAATCTTTAAAACTCAATCCTCCTTTTGAAGAGTTGCAGAACTTACCACCTCATCCTTATTATTGGGCACCTTATGTTTTAGTAGGAAATTGGCAATAATGGTTTTTGGCTGTTCTCAATCAAGCTTTTTTAGAAAAATTAAATGTGTATTTTCCAACGATAAACTATAGCGATTTTTAATTGAGTGAGGTACAAACCGATGTTTTTAAACGCAAAGGGACGCAGAGTCAAGCGCAGAGGTACACAGAGATTTGCATTAATAAAATTGTGTACTAAGTAAGGAACTCAGTAGGTTAAGAAATACTATGAATGGAGTAGTAGTTTTATGGCTTACAGCGAGTTTAGTTTGGCTAAAGCAAAACAGGAGTTTAGTTTAAACATCATAGAAAAACGGGATATTTTCGCTGTTGTTCCTGAATTAGTAGCGAGTAATTTACTTGTAGAAACACTCAATTATAACCTGGCGATCGCTTTAGGTAGTAATAGTGAAAAAGCTCGTTCTGAATTCGTTATTGCTCCAATTTTAGTTGATTTACGGAGACAATTGCAGGAACAAATTAGTTTATTTTCTGGAGTTGATTTTACTGTTGATAATACCAAAGGATTAAATGGAACTTGCGATTTTATTATTACAAAATCTCCAGAAATTCTCATTTTGACAGCGCCAGTAATTACAGTTGTAGAAGCTAAAAAAGAAAATATTAATGCTGGTTTGGGTCAGTGTGCTGCGGAAATGGTAGCGGCCCAAATTTTTAACCAGCAAGCTGCAACTGAGATTAAAACAATTTACGGCGCAGTCACAACGGGTAGTATTTGGCAATTCTTGAAACTAGAAGAACAAACATTGACCATTGATTTAAGTGAATATTATCTCAAAGATGTGAATAAAATTCTTGGTATTTTAGCCAGCGCTATTTGTCCAGAAAATTCATAAAAAAGAATTCAGAATTCAGGAGTCACAATTCAGAATATAGGAATCTGATTTCAGGTGTCAAAGCGGATTGCTATATTTGAGTTAATAACGAATTCGAGGGTCTACATAGGCGTTTAAAATATCAATTAATATGCTGGCGCTAACAACGATCGCTCCAAAAAATACCAATACTCCTTGGACTGTGGGATAATCGCGATCGCTAATGGCTTGATATAGTCGATTAGCTAACCCAGGCCAAGAAAATGTTACCTCTGTCAAAATCGCTCCACCCAACAAAGATGCAAAGGTTAATCCCAGCACTGTAATTACTGGAATTAAGGCGTTTTTGAGCGCGTGGGAGACTAAAATCTTATTTTCGGCAATTCCTCTGGCTCTAGCTGCTTCTACATAATCTGCCTGTAGAGTTTGCTTTAAATTCACTCTCACAATTCGCTCAAAAATCCCACTCAGCAAAAGCCCCAAAGTCAGACTTGGTAAAGCAAGATGATGCAAAGATGTGAAAAACTGAGTGAAGTTTCCAGCTAGTAGGCTATCAATTGTATACAATCCTGTGATAGCTGTAGGGGCGGGAAGGTTGGGGGGAAAACGGTTAGAGTTGGGAAACCAACCGAGTTGTACTGAAAAAATTAATTGGAAAATCATTCCCGCCCAAAACATGGGGAGTGCGTAGGTGACAATACCAAATAACCGCCCACTCAAATCAAAAGATGTTCCAGGGCGGGAAGCCGAAAGAGTACCGACTAAAATTCCCACAATAAGCGCAACCGCCATACTGCATACAGCTAACTCCACCGTCGCGGGGAAATATTGGGAAATGATATTCCAAACATTTTCTCCCCGACTCAACAAAGAAGTTCCTAAATCAAAGCGCAACAAATTTCCCAAATAATTTAGATACTGTAACCACAAAGGCAAATTTAAACCGAGTTGTTTTCGTAATTCTTCCTTAGCTGCTTCTGGCGCGCGTCCACCGAGAATTGCATCTGCCGGATCTCCTGGTGTTGCTCTAAGTAAGAGAAATACAATAGTAATGATAGTTAATAACTGGAGTGGCGCTAACAGTAACCGGGAAACAATGTAATATTGTAAAGCTTTAGAACGAGACATAAATTTTAGTTAAAAGTTAGGAGTTAAGAGTTAGGAGTTGATGGTTGGGAGTTAGGAGTTGATGGTTGGGAGTTAGGAGTTAGGAGTTGATGGTTGGGAGTTAGGAGTTAGGAGTTGATGGTTAGGAGTTAGGAGTTAGGAGTTACTAGTTAGGATTAATGAAAGTTTAATTGATTTACAAATTGTAAACTAATACTTTAATTGTTCTACTTAGTGAAGTTGGAAATTTTTATTTTGCTACAAATCACATTAATTATATTGTGCATTTTGCTAACAACCTAATTTAAAATTTCCAACTCCCAACTCCTAATTCCTAATTCCTAACTCCTAATTCCTAACTCCTAACTCCTAATTCCCAACTCCTAACTCCATTTACTTTTTAATTGTCTGGTAAACCAAAATTTGGGTGGGATTAAGTTGTACGTTACTAACACCATTTCTAGCAAATACATAATCTTTGTTTTGCCATAGGGGAACGTAAGGTACGTCTGTAATTACTTGATTTTGAATTTCGGTAAAAATTTTCTGCCGTGTTTGTGGGTTTTGTTCTTTACGTTGTTCGTTGATTAATTTATTAACAGTTTCGTTATAGTAAAACGAACCCTGAGTTTGACTGCCTCCTTCTTGACATCCTTTGGCTGCTGAACCTTTTTCACAGTATAAAAATGGCTGGACGTAATTATCTGGATCTAAAAAGTCTGGATACCAATCAAGTAAAGCTACTGGATATAATCCTCTGGAAATGTCTTTAAAGAAAGCAGGGCCTTCTGCAACGGCGACTTCAAATTGTAAAATTCCATCCATTTTGGCATCGACTAAAGATTTAAGTGTCTGTGCTGCCAAACTACGGGTAGGGGAACTCGAAGGATACCAAATTTGAACTTTTGCCGGATTTTGTTTAGAAAAACCAGCAGTAGTTAATAATTGTTTGGCTTGCTCGAAATTAGCATCGCCATATTTATCTTTAAATAATGGTACAGATACATTAAATGTGGTGGGAATCATGCTATAAAGCGGATTTGCTTGACCGAGTAAGACTCGTTCGTTGATTAGTGGACGGTCTACTATTGAAGCGATGGCTTGTCTAACTTCTGCTTTATCTAAGGGCTGTTGATTCCGGTTCAACACCATATAACTGACTACGCTACCTTGAGCGGCGATCGCTTGCCAATCCCCTTTTTTACCACCTTCTTCTAAACTGCGAGTTTGGTCTGGTTGTAGCGATAAATAAGCTACATCCACTGCACCTGTACGGAAGGCATTAAACAAGTTAACTGGACTAGTCTGAATTTGGACGTTAACACCGTTGTTGGCTGGTTTTTCACCCCAATATTTATCAAACACGTCAAATCGCAGTGAATCGGTGCCATACTGAGCTAATTTGTAAGGGCCAGTCCCCACAAAAATATTCGGCTTGAATTTACCAGCACCAACTTCATAAGCTTTCGGCGAAACTGCACACACCCCAGGAAATGCTAGTAATGCGGGAAAGGCTGCAAAGGGCTTTTTCAGCTGAATGCTTAATTCATATTCTCCTGTGGCTTTTACCGAATCTACTATATCCCCTAATAAGAAAGAGGGTTTTCCTTTATTTTCGATGAACCGTTGGATGGTAAACGCCATTGCTTGGGCGTTGAAGGGAGTCCCATCGTGAAAAACTACTCCCTGGCGTAGAGGAATGGTGTAAGTTAAGCCATCTTGACTGACTTTTGGTAATGCTGTGGCCAGTTGGGGTTTAATTTCTGTGCTTCCTGGTTCGTAATTATAAAGGCGATCGCTCATATTAAACACCAAACCCAGGGCTGCTAACTCATAAGCATCAGCTGGGTCAAGGGTTCTCGGCTTGGCTGTTGTACCTATAGTAATGCGACCGTCACCCGTGGGACTATTTACAGAACCCGATGGCGGCGTAGTTGACTGTGGACGAGTGCAACTCACAACTAAAAATAAACATACACAAAACAAAGATAGAAATTGTATAATCCGACTCCAGCGTTTCACGGACAAGGAAAACCATGTCATAGCAATAAAATTTTAGATATCAGCGGTCAGACATCTTACTACATTTATGGCTATTGTGCCTTAATTTTTACAAACATTTTTGACGATGATTGTAGCTAAGTATATACGTACAAATAAATTTATATACCAATCCTAATCGGTGTTGACTTTTGACTGTCAACAGTTAACAGTCAACAGTCAACAACCCTAACACCTAATATTTCACAAATTATTTGGGGTCGCTATATGTTGGTTTATTTGCAGTGTTCGTGCAGTGTCTTTAAAAAGAGAACACCGTGATTATTCCTCAATGCTTTGTAAACACAAATGCTCATCGCTAATGACAAAGGATAATCACTTAAATGAGGAAAAGTTTTTATTTAATTAAGATTTTAAACATTGACTAAATTTGTCGTAAATTCATAGTTACTAGGGAAGTAGGTTTGTTAAGCTCTGACAGTAACCCCAGTAGCGTAGATTAAAACTTAGCCTGTTGCTACTTGGTTACAGAAATCCTGGAGCAGTTTTTTAATAGAGAACGGCTGCATGGTTTTCCTGACAAATCTAGTGTTTATACATCAGGGAAAAAAGCGATCGCGATATCACCAAAAGCAGATTTCAAGTCTAATAGCGAGACTAAGACCGTGAAGTATTTCTTTCTATCTGAGGGATGGACAGTTGCTAGAGTCTGGGCATCCGATGGACTCTGGCAAATCACCGCATGGCGACGCCAACCGGATATTCAGCGAATGAATATTTGTTTAGTGGAACAAAACGAATTGCTATGGCTTTATCGAGTTGAAGAAGCCATTTTAACCGTAGAAGTCAAGCCAACAACTCCCGTAGCTACCAGTCAGACCATCGGTCAAGTAGTACTCAAGCGTTTAATGACTGCCGAACAAGTAATCGAACGCTTGGCTAGCGCCCAGACACAGTGTCACCTGCAAAATATCCAGTTGGTGGTTCAGTAGGGGAAGAGGACGCGGGGACACGGGGACACGGGGACGCGGAGACACGAGGAAAGATGACAAAGGAGAAAATGGTAAATTTCTCACAAAAACTTTTCCCCTGTGGCGTCCCCGCGTCTCCCACTCTCCGCGTCCCCGCGTCTCTTCTCGATGCCCTATTCCATTAAGAAAAGATAAGTAAATTTAATCTCCAACAGGATTGGTAGCGAAAAAACTTGGACATGCTACGCGATCGCATTAATTTACACGCTTGCAAACAGTTCCATCAATAGTTACACTTTTTAAAATATTCTCATTTTTGCTTGGCGATAGCTACCCTATGGGGGAAATCCCAAGGGAGCAAGTAAGCATTGCCAAAGCTCCACACTGTCTGATTTTATAAGACTAGGTTGTGGTCAAGCTCTGGCTCTGGCAATAACAAAAAACGAAAGAGTTTTCTAAGTGGCGGTTTTCGTTTCTTAGAATCTCAGTAAGAAAATTGCTTTGTAAACTAACTCATCGAGGAGGAGCGTAGTCGATGGGACTACCCTGGTACCGAGTACATACAGTCGTTCTGAACGATCCAGGACGGCTGATTTCTGTACACCTGATGCATACAGCCTTAGTAGCCGGCTGGGCTGGTTCGATGGCACTGTACGAACTGGCTGTCTATGACCCAAGCGATCCGGTTCTTAACCCGATGTGGCGTCAAGGAATGTTCGTGCTGCCCTTCTTAGCACGTTTGGGCGTTACCCAATCTTGGGGTGGTTGGAGTGTTACCAGCGCTTCAACAGGCGATCCTGGCTTTTGGTCATTTGAAGGCGTTGCTGCGGCTCACATCGTTCTTTCCGGTTTGTTATTCCTAGCCGCCGTTTGGCACTGGGTTTACTGGGATTTGGAACTCTTTAGAGATCCCCGCACAGGTGAACCCGCTTTAGACTTGCCAAAAATGTTTGGTATTCACCTGTTCTTATCTGGTCTACTTTGCTTTGGCTTTGGTGCTTTCCACCTCACCGGACTATTTGGGCCGGGGATGTGGGTTTCTGATGCCTATGGTTTAACTGGTAGTATCCAGCCAGTAGCACCAGAATGGGGGCCAGATGGTTTTAACCCATATAACCCAGGCGGTATCGTCGCTCACCACATAGCTGCTGGTGTTGTTGGTATTATTGCAGGCTTATTCCACCTCACAGTCCGACCCCCCGAAAGACTTTACAAAGCTCTACGGATGGGGAACATTGAAACAGTACTTTCTAGCAGTATCGCAGCAGTATTCTTTGCTGCTTTCGTGGTAGCAGGTACGATGTGGTACGGTAACGCTACCACCCCCATTGAACTGTTTGGCCCTACCCGTTACCAATGGGATCAAGGCTACTTCCGTCAAGAAATTCAGCGTCGCGTCCAAAATAGCGTTGGTCAAGGTGCAACCCTTGAACAAGCTTGGTCAGCGATTCCAGAAAAACTAGCTTTCTACGATTATGTCGGTAATAGCCCCGCTAAAGGCGGTCTATTCCGTACAGGGCCAATGGTTAAGGGCGATGGTATTGCTCAATCTTGGCAAGGTCATGCTGTATTCAAAGATTCTGAAGGACGTGAGTTGACAGTACGTCGTCTCCCCAACTTCTTTGAAACCTTCCCAGTGGTCTTGACCGATGCTGATGGAGTTATCCGTGCTGACATCCCCTTCCGTCGGGCAGAATCCAAGTATAGCTTCGAGCAATCTGGTGTCACCGTTAGTTTCTACGGTGGTGACCTCAATGGTCAGACCTTTACAGACCCAGCCGACGTGAAGAAATATGCTCGTAAGGCTCAAGGCGGCGAAATCTTTGAATTTGACCGGGAAACCTTGAATTCTGACGGCGTATTCCGCACCAGTCCTAGAGGTTGGTTTACCTTTGGACATGCTGTGTTTGCTCTGTTATTCTTCTTCGGTCACCTGTGGCATGGCGCTCGTACAATCTACAGAGACGTATTTGCCGGTGTTGAAGCGGATCTAGAAGAACAAGTAGAATGGGGTCTATTCCAGAAAGTGGGTGACAAGACAACCCGCCGGAAAGAAGCCCTCTAAGCGACTGGGGAATGGGGACTGGGGACTAGGAAAGCCAACAGCTAATCCCTAATACCCAGTCCCCAATACCAATCCCTAATCCTCATTACTAGCTGGATAGGCAGGAATTCATAAAATGGAAAGCGTTGCATACATCTTAATTTTTACCTTGTGCATAGGTGTTCTCTTTTTTGCGATCGCATTTCGCGAACCCCCCCGGTTTGAGAAAAAAGAGAAGTAAGTCGCTATTACCACAACTTTAAGCGCATTCAAAGTCAATATCCGTTACTACCATATTCAGTAGTAACGGATATTGTTTTGGTCATTGGGCATTGGGCATTGGGCAATCAACAAGTAGACCTAAACTTGAAAATAAAACTGTTGGTAGTGGCTATGGTAATAAAAGGGATACATCTTTAGTTGAGAAAGGGAAAATACCAAACCTTTCCCCCTTTCCCCTTCCCCTTTTCC
>NZ_JACKZU010000244.1:0-12213 GCF_014222165.1 Nostoc sp. 2RC | reverse complement strand
CAGCGGACAGGCTCAAGGTCACGGTATTTAAAGTTTCTTAAGTGGGGGGTTAGGGGTTGGGGAGGGGGAAGATGGGGAGATGGGGAGATGGGGAAGATGAGGAAGAGGGGCAGGGGAGAAGTTCCTCCCCTCTACTCCCTGCTCCCTGCCTCTTCCCCATGCCCCATGCCCCATATCCGAATCCCTAGTCCATGAATTGTTAAGAGAATATTATTCAGAATATTATTTTTTGGGCTGCAAGGTGTTTGACTTACGATTTTTATTTTATTGAGAATGTCAGTTTATCATAACGAATCGGTAATTGGGCATGGGACATTGGGAATACAAAAGGTACTACGGTGTACATACAAGTATAGGACGCAAGAGTTTCAACTCTTTAGTTCCTGATAAATCCCCAAATTTTGGACAACTTGAAACTCTATTTATCCCCTAATTCTAGAGCTAGGGGGATGAAACTAAGTTTCAGGTTAGGATTTATCGACTTGTATGTACACCGTAGCTTTTTAAGGGGGGTTGCGGGTATCTCTTATCTATAATCTTGCCTTTGAATACTTCCCAAACGTGCAGCATTCCGAATGTTATATTCAGAACGAGTAAAGCGGTTTAGCTGCATTTCAAAGAAGTCTCGATTGGCTTGTAAATGTTTGGGATTGGGGTCATCTAATGGATATAAAAGTGCAGTTCTTAAGGCTTGAATTACCGCAGAAGTCACACAATACATTGACCGTTGAAAACTAACTCCCAACTGAATCAACATATCTTCTTCACCCCGGCAATGTTGTTTGTAATAATCAACAAGATAGGGTGGTAAAAAATGCAACATATCTTGCATTAATAATGTGGGGGGAATGCCAGCAGTACCGACTGGAAATACATCAGCGTAAAGAATGCCATAGTGAAAGTCTTTTTGGTCTTCTGGTACTTGACGTGCTTGGGCATTATAAGATTTTGTTCCCCTAAAAGGTGCGGTGCGGTAGAAAACAGCTTCTACATAAGGTAGTGCTGCTTCATATAGCCACATGAAACCCTTAGATTTGGGGATAATTTCGTAGCATTCTCCACGAATATAAACGTGATGGTAAATTGGACGACCAGCGATGGCAAATATACCATTAACTAAAAAGTTCATCGCTTCTGGGACGCTGCTGATGGTGCCTTCGTCATAGCGGTCGGACATTTCAAAAAATACCGGTGCCATCACTTCCCAGAACAAACCCAAGTTAGCGTAGTATGACATTTGCCGGCATTGTTCCAAAAACATATCGGGGAACAGTTTGTAAAGCCCCAACATCACTGGGTTGCCTTGGAAGTAAGCTTTAATTGCCCTATCGGCGTTGGCTTTGTATTCGTCGGAATCTAGGTAAGGGTCAAATTGCCCGCCCATACCTCTGTGCCACAACATTGCCCGCATACAAGCTTCGGCAAATTCCATGTTAATGCGATCGTGCAACAAATGATGCAATAACTTGGGCATTTTGAAAGTTTCGCCTTTCTCCATAAATGCCAAAAGTTCTGGGTGGGCTGTGGCTTCGCCGCGCCAAATTCGTAAATCGGCATCATCGCCAGCATAGTGATTATGTAGATCTAAATACTCTTTGGGCAAGAAGTATTTCAAGAAAGGCAAAGGATCTAAAAATACGTTTTCTGCGATATAAAGTAAGTCACGCCAATAAAAGTCCATTGGCACAGCATAAGCTTTGTATAACCCGATAATTTGCATCAAATTTTCTGGGGTATCGGGTAACATTGCACCGCCACCTTCTAGGCGATGAATGACTTCCGCAAATTCATGTGTGGAAGGAGGTAATTTAGTAACTGTTTTAATTGCTGTCATGTGATTATTGACTGTTGACTATTAGTAGTTAATGAATTTGACTCCTGAATTTTGAATTCACCAATTCTGAATTCTATTTATACTCCAGTGGGACTTGAGAGACGGTGGTTTTTTCTATGGGGGGAATTGCAGCTACCATTGTTGTGGTTGTGGACTCACTCCAACGCACTAGCCAAGTAGGTTGTATTCCTAAAAAGATGATGAAAGCTGCCAAAATTAACGCTGGGACTTTTTCAGGCCAAAGGACTTTGGGATAGTAAGCCAAGTTATCAAGTCTGCCAAAACAGGTGCGGTTGAGAAGAATAACAAAATAAACTGCGGTTAAGCCACTGGCCACTACACACAAAATTGTGGAGAGAGGAAAGACAGAAAAGCTGCCTTGAAAGACGATAAATTCAGCTACAAATCCTGTTAAACCGGGAATACCTGCGCTAGCCATGCCGCTTAAAACGAGTAAGGCACTGATTAAAGGTAAACCACGGATGGGACTCATTAAACCATTGAGTTTATCTAACTCGCGGGTACCAACTTTGGCTTCCACGACTCCCACCAAATGAAAGAGAATTGCCAAAATAATGCCGTGGCTGAACATTTGGGCCACTGCACCAACTAGTGCTAGGGGAGTGCTGGCGGCACCAGCTAATAATACGTAACCCATGTGACCAATGGAACTGTATGCTACCATGCGCTTGATATCTTTTTGAGCGATCGCAATGACCGCCCCATAGATAGCGCTTATTGCTCCCCAAATTGCCAAGGTCGGTGCAATAATACTCCAAGCTTGGGGAAACATACCCAACCCAAATCTTAATAGTCCATAGGTTCCTAGCTTTGCCAACACGCCGCCTAAAAGAATGGCAATTGGCGCTGAAGCTTCAACGTAAGCATCCGGTAACCAAGTATGGAAGGGAACCAAAGGAATTTTGATGCCAAAACCCAATACTATTCCTATTAGTAAAGTGATTTGCATTGTCACTGAGAGATTCTCTGGAGAAAATGCATCAAAAGCAAAATTGGTAGAACCACTCAACCACACCATACCTAAGAACGTTGCCAGAATTAATGCTCCCGAAATAGCCGTATAAATCAGGAACTTAATTCCAGCATAACCCCGTTTTTCTCCTCCCCAAATAGATATTAGTAAGTAGAAAGGAATTAATTCGAGTTCGTAAAATAAGAAGAATAACAGTAAATTTTCTGCCAGAAAAGCTCCTGCAACTCCTCCACTTACTAATAAAATCATCGAGTAGAACAACCGGGGACGTTCCGTGTTTTGATTGCTGCTGTAAATAGAAATCCAGGTGAGCAAGCTATTTAACACCAACATTAAAATAGAAAGCCCATCAACACCTAATTGATAACTCAAACCCAGATTTTCATTCCAGGGCAAATACTCTTGGAATTGCATTGCTGGATTGTTGATATCAAATTTCAACAGAATAGCAATATTCCATGCAAAAACTATTCCCGAAAAGTATAGTGCTGCTAACCGAATGCGATTATTAGGTATATTTGCAGGTAATATTGCTATCACAATAGCCGATATAATTGGTAGCCAAATTAAAACACTTAACATGATAATTTTTTCCTTTGTTCTCTTTTACAAAGTTCTGTTACCAGAAAACCTTGTTTCAGACCTTGTTTTTATCAGTTGTCCATTGCCATGTGTCTTTTATCTGTTATTCAACTAATGAATAATGACCAATGACAATGGATGAAAAAACTAACCAATCACGGTGACTTTACCAGTATCTAAATCGTAGTAACCACCAACAATTTTGAGTTTTCCTGCATCGATTAACTCAGATAACACTGAGGATGATTTTAATGTTTCAACTTGTACTAAAATATTGGCTTTGCAAGCATTTTCTAATTTATCGCCCGGTTGATTTTTAGACCTTTCTACACCTAGTCGAATCACTTCAATCAAACTCCCAATTCTTCCTGGCACTTTAGCGCCTTTGATTGTGGCATCTACAGCACCACATCTTTCATGTCCCACAACCATGATTACCTTTGAACCTAGCACTAAGCTGCCAAATTCTAGGCTACCAATTTCTTCTGATGTCGCAATGTTCCCAGCTATGCGGCAAACAAATAAATCTCCTAATCCTTGGTC
Organism: Nostoc sp. 2RC; assembly: GCF_014222165.1. NCBI lineage: Bacteria > Bacillati > Cyanobacteriota > Cyanophyceae > Nostocales > Nostocaceae > Nostoc > Nostoc sp. 2RC. Next base: position 8,260 of record NZ_JACKZU010000244.1, on the reverse strand, counting down.
AAAAATAATTTCAGAAGGAACTCGTGAATCTGCACAACCTAAAATCGAAGCAAAGGGTTTTTGACCTTTAGCAATTTCCGCTAAACGTGAATAATTTTGGTGGGGATTTTTACGTTTACTTTTAACAAACCTATCATTGCCATCTAGTAATTCTTGCAGTGCTTGTTCGGGAGTTATGTCATCTTTGTCTACTGGAGATTCTTGTGCTAAAGTTTTTTCGGGTTCAACCACGTTCGAGGCAATTCCAGCTGTTAATACACCTGTACCGATGGCACCTGCACCATATTTCAGTAAATTTCTACGAGAAACATTAGTCAAGGGATGTTGTGCGCTCATGGAATTCTCCTCACAATGTTAAAGTCAGGTTATAAAAAATGGGCATTGGGCATTGGGCAATAGATTTTGATCGCAAATGATTTGGGATTGTTATAGCCAAATCAAGATTGCTGAATTCTGTTAGCGGTAGCGGTAAGTTTAGCCCATTCTGAATTCTGAATTCTGAATTCTAAATTCTAAATTCTAAATTCTTCTTCAAAAAATCAACTCTAAAAACTGTACTCCCCAAAATGGCCAACTTACCCACATTCCTAAAACACCTACTCCTAAAAGAACAGTGAAGGCATAAAACTGGGTTTGACCAGAAGTACTGTACTTGAGACTTTCGCCACCCAAAAGAGAGAATAAACCAACAAGATTCACGATGCCATCGACTACAAAACGGTCAATCATATCGGCAAATTGAGAAATTTGGGCAACAGTGAAAATAATCGTCATGCGATAGATATTGGGTGTGTAAAAATCGTATGCGATTAAGTCTTGTAAACCTTTCCAAGGCAAACGAATTGGTTTGGGAATATTGCTGAAGTAAATCACACCAGTGATAGTGCAACCAAAAATACTCGACCAATTTAAAAGTAGGGCGACATCTTTATTTAGGTTTGCCCAATCTGGTAAAAGTGATAAGCTTTGCAACACAAAAGGCAGATTGAGACTAAAGCCAAGTAAAATCATCATCGGCAGCATCATCGGCCAGTGAACTTCGGGCGATCGCTGAGCCATTTGTTGAGCTTTACCGCCAAAAACTAAAGCAAATTCTCTGGTTAAACTCACGGCGGTTAAAGCATTTACCGCAATGATGATTCCCACTAACCAAGGTCGAGTTTCCCACAACCCATCAGCTAATTCCATCAGCGCCCAAAAGCTACCTAATGGTGGAAAACCAATTAATCCCAAACTACCCACAATAAAAGCGATTCCAGAAATTGGGCGACGCTTCCACAATCCACCAAGTTGGGTTACATCTTGGGTGATGCTATTCCAGATAATTCCGCCAGTACTCATCACCAATAGTGCTGCGGATACGGCATTGGCCAGGACTAATAATAGCGCTGCTTCGTCTTGTTGCACTCCCACAGCGATGAACACTAAACCCATGTATGCGCTGACAGAATAAGATTGACAGCGTTTAAGATCGATTTGAGCAATGGCAATCAATGAAGCACCCAGCGCCGTCACAGCACCAACCCCCACCATTGCTGAGGAAACTATTGGTGACAAACTTAACACGGGTTGGAGTTTAATCAACACCCATGCACCACTAGCAACTACTACCGAGTTCCGCAAAATCGTGCTGGGAACAGGGCCTTCCATTGCCTCATCCAACCACAGATGCAAAGGGAACTGGGCACATTTACCCATTGGCCCGGCAATTAAGGCTAAACCCACCAATCCAATGACTGTAGGGTTAACATCGGCTGTGGCCGCCCACTCGGCTAATTCTGTGTAATTCCAAGTTCCGGCTAAAGGCCATAACCCCAACACACCCATTAGCAGGAACAAGTCTCCTACCCGTTTGGTTAAGAAAGCATCTCTAGCACCTGTAACCACTAGAGGCTGACTAAACCATAAGCCGACTAATAGGTAAGTTCCCAGCGTCAGGATTTCCAAAATTACATAGCTGAAGAACAAGTTATTACACAAAGCAAGGGCACAAAGTCCGGCTTCAAATAAGCCCAACAAAGAATAGAAGCGTCCCCAACCCCAATCCATTTCCATGTAGCCGATGGCATAAATCTGTGCCAGCAAATTCAACCCAGTGACTGCGACTAAAGCACCGACACTAATGGGGGAAATTTCCAAAGCAATGGTTAAATCCAAACCAGCCGTAGATAACCAAGGAATGAATATCTCTTGGGGGGGATAATTCCAAGTTGCTTGTAAGGCAATGGTACTATGTACAAATGCCAACAGCGTCATTATCAAGTTGACATAACCCGCCGGTCTTGGCCCTGTTTTGCGAATGATCCCCGGCGACCAAGGTATAGCCAACAACCCACCTACTAAGGCGTAGAACGGAACTAGCCAAACAGTCTCCAATAGAAACTGAGCCATCAATAAACCTCTATAGATTTCATCAGAATTTTGCAGTTTTAAATCAACTTGCGTTGATCCCTGTAAACTCAAGATTCGCAATTAACGCGAATTTATATTTATTTAATTTTGTTAAAAACAGCTTACCGTTATCTGAGTCAAAATGGAATTACCTGATTTAACAAATCTAAGATAATTGTGGTAACTAAATCTTATACATAGAGTATTTATATACGTGTCAATATTCATTGTTGGGACGAGGCAGGAGGCAGGAACTAGAAGTCACGAGGGAAGAGGGTTTGAATTTTATAATTTTTCTTAACATAGTTTGATTTTTCCACGCCGTTTTACTTATTGGAGGCACTAATAATAACTATTGTTATTTATCTATAGATCCAGTATGGTATTCATCAATGGTCATCATTAGTTTTATTAATAGACATTAACTAAGGACACACAGCTAGCTGTGCGTCCCGATTTAAACGAGAACTGCTACAAATGAGACGCGGTGCTTAGAGAAACCCTTCGGGGTAGGGAATAGGTAACAGGCGACAGCGATAAAAAACTTGAGTTGTGGGTTTAAGAGTTTCCTCTAACCTTTTTAAAGGTCAACACAGTTGAGCCTACACTTTGGCAATTTTGTCAATCTGCCAAACATGAGAAATAATCATAGGGGCTTGCTCAAATTGGCTAACGGGTGCGGGTTTCATGTCCCGGTAGTCTAACAGTTGTACAAGGATGAGGTAAGCGATCGCTAAAATAACAGAAATCGCACCTGTAATTATGGCAACTAGTTTTGAACGACTCATGATAAATTCCTATAATACAACTTATTGTGCTTAACTTAAATATCCATATTCCCAAGATTAGTCTGTTAACAGCAACAAATCAATTTAGCCTTGTTTATAGTTAAGTTGCGATCGCAGATAGTAATTTAGGCTGGGAGTGGGAAGATGTGGTTCGACTTCTCTACGAGACGCTACGCGAACGCTCACCAACCGGGAGATGGGGAGATAGGGAGATGGGGAGGACAAGGGGAGAAGTCTGAGCGCCGACAGCCAGCGATCAGAACTTCAAAGAGACAATAAGAATAAATCCTGATTTTCCAGTCAACAGTCAACATCCCCAATGCCCAATGTCCCAATCCCTGAAAATATGAAGTATTGGCGTGAAACCATAGCTGTAACTGCGCGTATTTTAATTGAACTGTTACGCCGCAAACGCAGTTTAATTTTTTGGAGTATTTTCCCAGTTTCAGTTTTAATTCTCAGCGGATTTATATTAGCAGAACGAGCAAAATTACCAATTAATGTTGCTTTTGAATATACTGCGCCTTCGACTTTGGCAGGTGCAGCACTATTTTTTAGTTGCTTGGGTGGTAGTGTTGCCACTGTGGTTGCAGAAAGAGAACAAAAAACCCTCAAGCGTCTGTTTATTTCTCCTTTGAGTGGTACATCCTATTTTTTAGGCATTTTTCTAGCTCATAGCTGCATTGGCATTGGGCAAACACTATTGGTTTATACTGTTGCAAGCTTTTGGGGTGCGACTTTCAAAGGTTCGCTGCTCTTAGGATTGACTATTATTTTAATGTGTATTGTTGCTTATGTTGGCTTGGGTTTTATTTTGGGAACACAATTAGCACGTCGAATCGAAGATGTAAATTCTCTGGTGGCAGCTTTTGGGGTTCCTTTATTAATATTAGGCGGAGCTTTTTTACCCAGTTCGTTGTTTCCACAAACATTGATTAATATTGCCAAATTTAACCCGATTTATCACATGAATGAAGCTCTCGTGGCAGTATCAGCAAAAGGTGATGAACTCAATCAAATTGGATCGCACTTTTGGTTTTTAGTAGTATTTGCTGTAATGATGGTTTTAGGTGGGTGGTTATCTTATAGGCGAATGTTAATAGTTGAAAGAAGATTGTGATTTAGTTTCATATAATTTCCGCTTGATTACTTATTAAAGCCGAAAAACCCCAAACAGCCAAAGAGACGTAGCATTGCTACGTCTCTACATTGGGTGGAATGATGAAAAATCCTTCAATGAGGGGTGTCACCCCTGATTCGCCAGCTGTATCATGACTTTTCAAACATCTTCTTAGGCTGGTTGTATTTCTGGACGGCGGTCTTCAACTACAAATGAAGCTCGTTTACTAATGGTTCCAGATGGGGTTGTGACGTTTGACATCACTAAATAATCTGTCTTCCAAGTTGTGGGAGTGAGGGCGCAGCGAACATATCCGCGTTGATTGTTGAAGAATTTAATGTGTGGGTTATCTGGTAAGTAAGCTTCAACTGCGGGGGTGGTGTCTGAGCCATCTCCGCCAGAACTAATTGAAGAACAAACAAATTCACTGCCAAGTGTGGCGGATGCTGGATTATCAAAGTTAGCTTTCAAATTCATCGCCCAGTGAGAATGCACATCCCCTGCGAGGGAGACTGGATTAGAGGGCTGGTTTTGTTGAAGAAAAGCCATCAAGCGATCGCGGGAAGCTACATAACCATCCCATTTATCCATGCTGTAGGTTCCGCCCGGCCCTGGTGTCATGTCTCGCTGAGCAATTGGTACTTGCTGCGCTAAAACGTTCCACTTGGTTTGTGAGCTACTTAGACCATCAAACAACCAATCCTCCTGTGCTTTACCGGTAATGGTTGCATTCAAATCTAAATTTTCTGGGCAACGTTCTTTGGTTCCATCACCACAAGGCTGATCGGTGCGATATTGGCGGGTGTCTAAAACATGGAAGGTTGCTAAGTTACCAAAGGCCAGCCGACGGTAAAGTTGCATGTCAGGGCCCACAGGACGCGAGAAGGGACGCAGGGGCATGTGTTCGTAATAAGCCTGATAAGCAATAGCCCGCCGTTGCAGGAAGATTAAGGGGTCTTGATCTGACTCTGTATCGATTTCCGAGATATTGTTGGCGTAGTTATTTTCTACCTCGTGGTCATCCCAAGTGACAATCCAAGGAAACGCTGCATGGGCGGCTTGCAGATTGATATCAGTTTTATAAAGGGCGTGACGATTGCGGTAATCTTCTAGGGTAAAAATTTCTGGACTATTGTGTTGTCTGGGAGCAGTGTTTGAAATTCCCCCTTCATAGATGTAATCACCGACATGCACTACTAAATCGAGGTCGTCTTGTGCCAGATATTTGTAGGCGGTATAGAATCCCTGCTGATAATTTTGGCAGGAGACTAAGCCAAAGTTAAATTTACTTAAGTAGCTATTTGCTAAAGGTGCTGTACGAGTGCGACCGATGGGGCTAGAGTCTTGTCCCACAAGAAAACGATACCAATACCAAGTATCAGATTGCAATCCTTCTACCACAACTCGCACTGAATGACCTAGTTGGGGAGTTGCCAGTACCGTACCTCTAGAGACAATTCGCTTCATTTGAGAATCACTAGCCACTTCCCAGCGAATTGGTACATTTACTGGTGGCATTCCACCACCATTTAAAGGTTCGGGAGCCAAACGAGTCCAAATTACAACACTGGTGGGATAAGGTTCGCCGGACGCTACCCCCAAAGTGAAAGGATAGTTTGAAAATCTCGTTTTGCCCATCGCTGTTTGCTGAGAAAATTGGTTAGCGATCGCAAAACCACTCAATGCTCCTGCCCCAATAATTAAATTGCGTCGTTTGATTCGACTGTGCAAGAACTTTTCAAAATTATGAAAATCTACCATTTTTTACTCCCGATTAATTGCTAAATGGCAATGGGCAATAGCACAAAAGACAGATGTCTGAATAAGTTGTTCAGTGTTGACGGTTCACAGTTAACAGTCAACCATCAACCGTCAACCGTCAACAATAATTGCCTATTCCCTTTTGCCAAACAAAGATTAAGTTTTAAATTTTTTGATGGAAATTAGCTTTTTCTTTGTCATCAAGCCAAGGCTACAAACCAATAAAGTGCCCGCTAAAGTTGCAGGTTCAGGTACTCTTGTATAAGAAACTTTTCCTGAAATTAGTTCGACATTAGCGTCAGTAGGGGAAAAAATTGTAAAATCCTCACCAATAATTTCGTAGCGCAGAGGATTGGCGGGATTAGTTTTGTCATCAAATGTATAGTCTAAAGCTAAAGATGTTTGTCCTGCTGAAAATAAAGTTGCATATACAAGGGGAAAGTCTGGATAATTGATATCATCTTGTTCAGTGTAAACTGTAGAATCGCCATCAAATTGGAAAGAAAGTGATTTGGCGATCGCTATGGAATTGTTGTCACTCAAAGTTGCATCATCAAAGCTAAAAAAACCATTTCCCTTAGCGGTGGGGCTATCAACATTGAAAGCATAATTAATAATTGCAGCAGATACTGATTTTGCATTCAGAGTTGCAAAACTCATAGTCAAGCTAGCAGCAAGCAGTAATTGTGGAATCAATTTCATCTTTTGCTTTCCTCACGATAAATTTCTGCAAGTAATACGCACTAGGAACTACAGCAGAATTTAAAATTAAACATTGGTCATTAGTTATCAAAATAGAATTCAGGAGTCAGAATTCAGAATTCAGTATGAATTGGAGTCCGCCTTCGCGTAGCGTCTCTTAGAGAGCGTCTTGATTCTGAATCCTATTAGCGGTAGCGGGGCGTTTAGCCCATTGTGACTTCTGAATTCTTCTTCAATAGTCATTTGTGTTTTTAAGGACAAAACAAACAAGTTTTTAAATCCTTCAAACAAGGACATACTAAAAGCAAAAGTTTAAGCGAAGTTTAATTAGCGGTAAAAATCCCAAGAATTTTATTTTTATAATCCCCAAAATGCCCAAATTCTAGACATTTTTTTAAATCTTTGAAGTTGACTTTTACTGATATAATCTCAGTTGGAAAATGTACTGCATGAATTTACATCAAACTACATACTGAAGAGCTTGGAATTTCAGTAGATGAAGCTTCGTTCTATTGAGAATTTGTAGTTACTTGTAGTTGAATGTGAAATCTCACCCTGCTTTTGGGAATACTTGATTTTAGTCAACTGATTGTTGGCAATTTAAGCTATCCAATCTAGAACCAAGGCATTTTGAGATAAATTATGAAATTGATTAAGTCATTTCAATATTTTCTAGTCTTTTCTTTACCTTTATATTTGAATTTCGCTCATACTTTTACACTACAAGCGCAAGCTCAGTTATACCAACCAAACAAAACCTGGCAAATTAGTCAAACATTTAAGCCGCCAAAACGGGGAGCGCCTCCCGTAAGTAGTGGTGGTTCAACTCGTAGCGGCTCTTGTTTAACAGACAAAAAAGTTATAACTCCCTTAATTCCTCCAAATAAATTAGGATTAACACTTGGTCAACATCCAACATTTTTCTGGCACGTACCTGAATCTTCAGTCAAAACAGCCAAGTTTTTGCTTTTTACTGATGATGACCAGACATTATTTTATGAAACATCTTTGACACTTCCAGATAAATCTGGAATTGTTAGCTTTACACTTCCCGAAACTGCTCCAGCATTAACAGTAGGTAAAACTTATCACTGGTATCTAACAATTGTTTGCAATACTGAAGACTCCAGCGACAATCCCATTGTGGACGGTTGGGTAGAACGAATTAAACCCGAATTACCGCTATCTCAAGCCTTAGCAAAAGCAAATTTGCGGACATTACCAACCATTTATGCAGAAGCCGGAATTTGGCATGAAGCCTTAACTTCCCTAGTGCAACTACGCCGCACAGAACCAAACAATTTAAAAGTGAGGATAGACTGGAGACAATTTTTCAAATCAGTTAATTTAAGTGCGATCGCTTCCAGTCCGTTAATTTAAATGTGGGGGATTGGGAGTGTTGACTGATGACTCTGAGGAGTTAAGTAAGTCGGTGAAATAAAACCAAACTATGTAAAGAAAAGTAAATAAGGCTCAAACTCTTTCTCCCCCTGCTCCC
>NZ_JACKZU010000243.1:0-12256 GCF_014222165.1 Nostoc sp. 2RC | reverse complement strand
CCCTTATCCCTCCCATACCACATAGCCTTATTTAATAGGAGAAATTATGGAAACATTAGAGTATTTTTTGCCACAAGTATGGTTTGTGATTTTAGCTCTTTTTCTATTCCTTTATGTAATGTTAGATGGATTTGATTTAGGGGTGGGGATATTATCTCTGACCTCTTCAGATGAAGAACGACGCAGCATTTTGATGACCAGTTTAAGCAATATTTGGGATGCTAATGAAACTTGGCTAGTTTTAATGGGAGGCGGTCTTTTTGGTGCGTTTCCTTTAGCTTATGCCACAATTTTGAATGCCTTATACATTCCGATTTTTTTAATGGTGTTTGGGTTTATTTTTCGTGGTGTGGCGTTTGAGTTTCGTGAATTAGCAAACCGCAAATTGTTTTGGAATTTCGCTTTTGGTGCTGGGAGTTTTACTGCTGCACTCGGTCAAGGATTCGCCCTTGGTGCTGTGCTGGCGGGGATTAATGTTGATGATACGGGACACTTTATCGGCAAAACTTGGGACTGGTTAAATATACCATCGGTGCTAGTGGCTTTAACTTTAATTCAAGGATATGTGTTAATTGGTTCAACTTATTTGATTTGGAAAACTACAGGAGAATTGCAGGAAACTCATTACAAAACTGCCAAAATCGCTGCTTGGACGACTTTAATTGGTGCAATTTTCATTACAGTTACAACACCGATAATTTATGAAAATGCGCGTTTACGCTTGTTTCAGCAACCTCTAGTTTATATTTTTGCCATCATTCCTTTATTGGGAGTTTGGTTGATTTGGCAATTATTGAAGAGTATAGAAAGCAAACAAGAAAGAGCGCCTTTTATTTGGACAATTTTGTTGTTTGTACTATCTTTTATTGGGTTGGGATTAATTGTCTTCCCTTACATTATTCCTAATAAAATTACTATCTATGAAGCGTCTGCCGATGCGAGTTCGTTGGTAATTATGATTATTTTTATTGGGTTTCTCATTCCTGTAATGCTGTTTTATAACCTTTACCAATACATTGTTTTTAGAGGTAAAGTAACTGGGCGTAGCTATGGTGAATAAAGTATAAATTCTGAATTCTTAGCTTTGATTTTTTCAAATTAACAATTGGTCTACCGCTACACTAAAACCCAATAATACTTTTGAGTCCTAACTACATCACCAGCTGTAAACCCTAAAACTTGCAAGCCTCCATTTTGATTAATTAAATGTACAACCTATGAAGTATTTTTTTAAATCATGACCAAATCATTGTCTACTTCTTCTAATTCATAACCATTAGTGAGTTTAGCGATCGCTTGGTCAATCATTTCTAAACCGCGATCTACGGTTTCAATGACACTTAGTTGTCCTCGTAATTCCGCAGCACCGACAAAGCCCTTAGCATACCAAGTCATGTGTTTGCGGGCTTGACGAACACCGCGATCGCCTTTATATTCCCACAAGGCTTGTAAATGATCTCTGGCACATTGCAAGCGTTCGATTGGGGTTGGCGGCGGTAATATTTCTCCAGTTTTGAGAAAATGATCGATTTCTCCCACCAAAAACGGATAACCCAAAGTTCCACGGGAACACATCACACCATCAGCACCGGTTTGTTCTAAACATTTCACCGCCGCCTCAATGGAAAAAATATCTCCATTGGCAATTACTGGAATCGCAAGTATTTCCTTGACACGGGCAATCCATTCCCAACGCGCATTACCATTGTATCCTTGGGCACGAGTGCGACCGTGTACTGTAATCATTTTTGCCCCTGCATCTTCCATCCGCTTAGCAAAGTCGAGAATAGTAATTTCTTTGTCATTCCAGCCAATACGGGTTTTCACTGTCACAGGAACATCCACAGCTTTCACCACTTCTCGTACAATTGCTTCTGCAACTTCTGGTTGGCGCAGCAGAGAAGAACCACCTCCATTTTTAGTGATTTTATTTACCGGACAACCCATATTAATATCAACAGTGTCAGCGCCTTCTGCAACTGCCTTTATTGCTGCTTCTGCAAGGAAATCTGGACGACAATCAAATAATTGAATACTAATTGGGCGTTCGTTGGGGTCTACCTCCATAATTTTGGGCAATTGTTTAACATAATGCAACCCAGTAGCATTGACCATTTCGGTGTACATCATGGAATCGGGTGCATAACGACGCACTAAGCGCCGAAATACCAAATCTGTGACCCCAGACAAAGGGGACTGGAGAACCCGGCTTTTGACCTCGAAGGAACCAATTTTTAAAGGTTGAGAAAGTCTAGCTTGGAGAGTGGGAGACAGGGAAATCATACGATAAATTAAAGATTCAAAATTGCGATGCCGAAAATTTTCAGCATATTTAAGACTGGTTATTGGATTTGTTAATTACATCTTCTCAGATTTAGGACTTACGCAAAAGTATGAATAAACTAACCGCAAAGGACGCAAAGGGCACGAAGTTATAAGAGTTTGAGAGAGTTCTTGCGTAAGTCCTCAGATTTTCTCTTGAGTTATATTGTTTAAGCATCTTGAGACGGAGATTGTTTTTGGATTTCTTGCTGTACCTCTTCTAAATTCAAACCTAACTCTTTTGCTGTTTCTTCAAAACTCAATCCCAACCTCAACAATAAAGGAATCATTCTCAATTTTGCTTCACGCACCCCTTCTAGCTTGCCTTCTAGCTTGCCTTCTAGCTTGCCTTCTAGCTTCCCTTCTAGCTTTGCTTCTTGATAAACTCGTGTTTGTTTTAAATCACTTAATCCAAACATCCCTTCAATTTCCTCCCGACTCATACTTGGAAACTTGTAAACCAAAATTGTCTCTATTAATTCTAATAACTGCTGCCGTTGTGGTTCAATGTTGATTTCTTGCCTGGTTCTGTCTATTAACTGTCTGGCAGCTGTAATTGCTGTATCCTGATTATCGATTACTAATTTAATCGTAGCAATTCCAACAGGCAATGATGCAGTTTCACCTAATTCGTTAAGATAAATGCAACTGATACGCTGGCTAGCGAAAAGTTCACTGTAATTCTTGATGTCTGCTGTATCTAAACTGCGATTGGGATAGATAACCACTCCCCGCCAAGAATTTTTAGGTTGATTTTGACGTAAGTACAAATAAATTTCTGAAATTAGCCGCGAATAAATTTCTGTATCAGTTTGAAATTGCACTTCAACAAAATAGATAGGGTTTTCTTCTCCTTGGGTTGGCAGAAAAACACCATCAATGCGGAACGCAGTTTGTTTAATTTCTATTGAAGAGAATTGATAACCTGCTGCGGTTTGCGGTGGGTTGCCAATTAATTCAAAAAATATACTAGGAAATTCTTGAAAAAGACGGTAAAAAATGCTGTCAGTTTTCACTTTTGATGTGTTGTGCAGATTTGCAGTCTTGTGATTTTATCGTAGTAATATCATGTCCGGATAATTAGTTATGCCACAGCCATTGCACCCCACCCCCTAATCCCCTGCCCTTGCTAAGAAGAGCAAAGACAAAGCGTAGCTTTGGCTGTTTGGGGTTTTTCGGATTTAATAAGTAATCAAGCGGACATGATATGATATCAAATTTTTTTCCAGTTACCAGTCCCTATTTTTAAGGCAGGTCTGGTTTTTAATCCAAAATCTAAAATCCAAGATTGGTATAAGCCGACTGCCGCGATCGCGCCGTCGGCATACAAATTGATTTAACCGCGAGTTGCACCTTGAGGAGGATGAGAGGCAACTTTTTTGGCTAAACCCAAAGTCTGCAAAACTTTGATACTCCACCAAGTAATATCAATTTCCCACCAAGATAAGCCAGATTTTGCCATGTGGGGATAAGTATGATGGTTGTTGTGCCATCCTTCACCGTAGGTGACAAGGGATACCCACCACAAATTACGAGCGCCATCATTAGCATCAAAGGTACGATAACCCCACAAATGTGATGCAGAGTTGACAAACCAAGTTGAGTGCCAAAGCAAGACGCATCTGACAAACATTCCGTAGATGACAAAAGACCACCCCCCTAAAGCATATAACAGCAGCCCGAAGGGAATTTGTAACAGTAGGAAATAGCGATCTAACCAGCGATAGAAAGGTTGTCTTGCTAAATCTGGGGCATACTTTTGATAGGTTTCGTAGTCAAAAAACTCTGGACGCGGGTAGAAAATCCACAGCATGTGACTCCACCAAAATCCTCGTTGAGCAGAGTAGGGGTCTAGGTTGATATCTTCGGTGTGGGCGTGATGCTGGCGGTGTCCACCCACCCAAAAAATTGGCCCCCCTTGCAAAGCTAGGGCCCCAATGGTGGCAATAATGTATTCTAACCACTTGGGAACTTGAAAACTCTTATGGCTTAGCAGTCTATGATATCCCAAGCAAATACCAATACTGCCAAATAACCAGTGGAGAAAAATCAGCAAGCCTAATGCTGACCAAGAAAAAAACCAAGGAGCCAGAAGTGCTAAGACATGGAATGTGGTAAAAAATGCTACGTTACTCCAACTCAGTTGAGGAGGATTTGCTTTCTCAGGGATGGTGTCTTTGCCGAGCGCTCCAAAATTTGTGGTCATAAAAATTCCTGTTGATGGACGATCCAGCGATTTGCCTTTTCTCCCAAGGTTTTTCCAATACATACACCAAATGGTTAGAGTGAGCTAGGGTCATCTTGGGGGTTTTTCCCATTAGCAACTAGCAAACCGATAGGATACACTCAAGCAAGTATCGCTTACATTTTATCCTAGCAATACTCTTCTCATGATGCAAGTGCTACTTGCATATTCCTATGTCTTCTCAACTGATTTCAACTCGTCAACGACTGATCCAAGCTGCACTTGAGTTATTTACCACTCAGGGAGTTAGTGCTACCACAACCCGCCAAATAGCTGAAAAAGCTGAAGTCAACGAAGTGACTTTATTTCGCAATTTTGGCAATAAACATGGACTACTTTTGGCTGTGCTGGAAGAGTCCGCAGCTTTCAAAAATTTAGGTGAGTCGCTGGTGCGGCGGGCAACTCCTCCGGGTAATGTTTACCAAGCGCTCAAAGATTATGCAAGTGATAGCTTACATGCTTTAGAACGAGTACCAGAGTTTGTTCGCTCTGTGGTGGGAGAAGCCGATCAATTCCCGGCAGAAAATCGCCGTGCCTTAGGCAGGGGTGTAACAGAGGCAAACCGTTATGTGGCGCAGTATTTAGCTACCATCATCCAGCAAGGACACTTTAACACCTATCTACCCGCAGAGAAATTAGCCAGTTTGCTCAATGGGATGATTTTAGGATATGCCGTAATTGAATTTACTAGTGAATTTCATGAACTTTGGGAAGATCGGGATGATTTTCTAGAGAATTTAGTAGAGTTATTTTTACACGGGGCGATGTCATCCTCAGGGGAATCAGCGACTAATTCCTTACAAGGAAGCGTAATGGCCGCAGAAATAGCTGATTTGCCTGCTAATTTAGTTCATATAATTTTGCAACAAGCCAAGAAATGGGGACTACGAGATTATGCCTTAGCTTACGTGTTATTTGGTGCTGGGTTATCGCCCACAGAAATAATTAACTTAGAGCGATCGCACCAAATTTACGATACTCAAGGATACTTCTTGCAAATTACAATTCCCGGACTTGTGCGACAAGTACCTGTCAACCAGTGGATTTTAGGCAAACGCTACGGCTCCTACACTAACAACCCTTTAATTAAATGGGTGAAAAGCCGTAAAGACAATCAAACAGCCATGTTTCTTAATGAAACAGGCAAACCAATTTCTGAATCAGAACTTCAGACACGTTGGCAAACATGGAGCCAAGGATTACTAACGCCCCAAGGAGAACCGCCAGTCATCGTCCAAGCACAACAAACCTGGCGAGTAGAAATGTTAATGCGGGGAATTACCTTAGAAAACTTGAGTATTTTAACAGGTTGCGATCGCACCCAATTACAACCCTATGCCCGCCGAGCCAAAGAAAAAGCCGCCCTAGAGCAAGCGACTCGTTTGGATAATAAATTGGGATGAGGGAGATGGGGAGACTTGTACTGAGCGGAGCCGTTGGCGCAGCCTCTCGCAGAGAAGTATGGGGAGATGGGGAGGTGGGGAAAATAATTCTTAACTTCTAACTCCTAACTCCTAACTCCTAACTCTTAACCTCAGTCACCATGCCTAATCCCCCAATTAATTCAACGGTTCCATAATGACTCTTAAGCCTTTGCTAGAGAGTGTTTTGAGCATTTCTTTAGCGTTGTATTCGCTGTCAAAAACTCCTGCTTGCATTACTTTTTGACCTTGCCAAACTGTGGGAAAGGCACCAGGAGCAAGCGATCGCACTAAGTCTCTATCTTTATCTGTTATTAATGTCACTACTATGCGATAACGTATACCGTACTGTGTTCCTGTGTGGCCTCTGTAAGAGATAGTTGTAGAATTTGCAACTGGTATTTTTGGCACATTGGGAGTATCGGTAACTGGCAAAGGTGTTTCATTGCCTAAAGCAGTAGGTTCTAGTATTGGTAATGATTGCTGCGTTTGATTACCTGTGTTGGGTATTGCTGGCTGGGGTGCAGTAAATTCAATGGTGTTTGGATCGATTTGCACGTAATTAAACTGTGCTGGGGTGGAATTTACAACTTGATTAGTGGAGATTTGCCTAGCTGGTAAGTTGCTAGGAGTGGGAAATCCAGCAACTTGAGAGCTTGGTGGTTGTTGAGTGGATGTAGGGGGAGAAAGGGTTACACTTGCTGGTTGCAATGGCAACAGTTGGCTGTTTAATTGTGCAGGAACAAGATTATTGGCTGAAATACTGTTACTGGTTTGCTGGGGAGTTGGGGGCGATGAGGATACTGACTCAGGAACAAGATTATCTGCTGAAATATTATTACTGGTTTGAGTATTAGTGCTTTGTGAGAGTTCAGGAGCCGAAAAAGTGATTTCACCAGACGGTGGTATTTCTGGTATCTCGTTGTTGGACACAGGGGTAGGGTAAGAATTTTCAGCTACTACTGCTGTTGTACCGTTGAGATCTACATTACCAGCAATGCGATCGCTCCCCAAGTTATTGCCAGCAGCAGAAATCACTTGCTTGGCAGCGCTGGCGTTAATATCGTAACGGCCATTATTTTGAAATTGATTACCCCCTGGTTCTGATGCGTTGCCTAAATCTGGCATTGCTTGGGCGATGGCTACTAAACCATCTTCTTTACTATCTTGAATCAGATTATTCCTTAAAACCGGGCGAGCATTTGCTTGGACTATAATTCCCGACCTATTATTCTGAATTTGATTGCTTGTAACAACAGGTGCGGCATTTTGGGCAATATTAATGCCAAAGCCGGTTTCCTGAAAGATATTTTCCTTCACTTGGGGACGGGAGTTACCAGCAATTGTGATGCCATTAGCGCCATTGCCCTGGAAGTAATTTTTGCTAATCAAGGGGGCAGCATTACCACTGACGGAAATTCCATCTTGGATATTACCCGTAAAGGTATTTTCCACAACCACCGGATTAGTAGATTCAATCCACAAACCATAACCACGACGGTTTGAATTTGTCAGCGTCACCCCAGTTAGCACTGCTTGGTTTGCTGCCACAATTGTTACATTTTGACCGCCAAAACTGCGGCTGAGGTAATCACCACCTCCTTGAACGATCACATCCTTGCCGCGATCGCCCGGATTTCCTTGAATGGAAACACCTGGTTTTAGCATTAAAGGAAATACCTCTCCCGTCTCAGTGCTATAAGTACCAGGGGAGAGGATAATTACCGTATTGGCCTTGGCTAATCGCAGCGCTTGAGTAATGGTTTTTACCGGAGCCGATTCACTACCATTACCTGCACTGTCGTCGCCAACATTGGCATTGACAAATACCACATTCCCCTGAATATTGCTGGTTTCACCTATGGGTGCGGAATCTGGTGTCGATGGCATCTGAGCGATGGCACTATCCACCCTTGTTAGTTTGAAGCTAAAAGTAACAATCAGTACATAAAAACTTAAAACTAACAGCTTTTTCGCTTCGAGAAACTTTTGTTTTCTTTGCAAAAAATATACATTTTTGTACGTACTAAACCCAAAATAGGGAATCATTTTTAACATAACTCCTTCAAGTATCAATAAATTCTTATACTTTTAGACACCACTATGCCGATAATATTACCCACATATTGGTCTATTGGCGACTAATCAAACAAGAAAGTGTCAATAGCACACAGTTCTGTGCGCCCCGACAACAGTTTAGCGATCGCGCCCCATGATTTACCGCACAAATACCTTATTTTTTCTCAGCGCAACCTTCTAAAACCTTATTTTCCAGGATAAAAATTGCCGAGTAGGGATACTCTTTATCTGACATTCCATCGCTACAAGTATCAACTTTTTTGATAATTAAGATGTTGTTGCCTTTCCCTTGGAGTCGGTAGACTCGCAGTAAATCTGCGGGACGAGCTTCTGCTTTTAAGGGTGCAACATAGGAGAAGGTTTGTTTTTTGACATCTGGTGACGAATAAACAATTCCTCTCTTGCTCACAGTAACACTCCAAAAAGGTTCTGTACCCCTAGCGATGAATTCTTCACTTTTAATCGTTTGGGCAATTTTTCTATGAATCAAGAATTCATTAGCACTGCTGGGGGTGTTAGCGAGTAAAGTTGCACCCAATCCAAGCAGAGAAACATAATAAATGAAAGTTTTCATATATAAAGAATTTATGCCTATTAAATGGAACAATTCTACATTATTTATGACATATATTAATCGTATTTCAGTTGTGAACAATATCGGTGTTCACTGTTGAATGTTGACTCACAAATTATTTGGTATTGCTTACCTACAATAGGTTTTGGCCGGGACGATAGTATCGGCGTTGCGTAAGTCATACCATATAGAGTGAGTAAAATAAAGGTACAAAAAGTAATGAATAAGTCATTTTTTCGGTTAGAAGTAAAAAATATTAGTAAATCATATTCTGGGCGTGTGGCAAATCATCAGATAAACTTGGCAATTCAGCCAGGAGAAATTCATGGAATTTTGGGGGAAAATGGGGCGGGTAAGAGTACTTTAATGAAAATTATCTATGGCTTGGTGCGCCCGGATGCTGGTGAAATTTTTTGGCAAGGGCGACAGGTTAATCTTAATAGTCCACAGTCGGCGATATCTCTGTCAATTGGAATGGTATTTCAGCACTTTAATTTATTTGAAACCCTGACTGTTACAGAGAATATTGCCCTGACACTGCCTCGTAGCGAAAAATGGGATTTATCACGAGTTGCCAAAAGAATTCTCACTTTATCAGCAGTATACGAACTCAATATAGACTGCGATCGCCCTGTTCATACTCTTTCAGTTGGTGAAAAACAGCGCTTAGAAATTCTCCGGTGTTTGTACCACCGTGCAAAATTACTGATTTTGGATGAACCAACGGCGGTTCTCACTCCTCAAGAAACAGAAAGACTCTTCGCGACTTTAAGGCAAATTGCCTCTGATGATTGCAGTATTTTATTCAGTAGTCACAAGTTATTAGAGGTGCAATCTCTGTGTAGCCATGCTACAGTTTTGCGTCACGGTGAAGTTGTTGCTAATTGTAACCCCAAGGCAGAAACACCAGCCAATCTAGTCAGGATGATGATTGGTGTTGATGTGCAAGGAATTGGAGACTCTTTGTTAGGGACTGGGGAAGAGGATGAGAGAAAAGAAGAATTATTTTCTGCTTCATTGGCCTCACCTTCTGATGGGCATTTAATAACTACTAAAAAACCCAAGCAACAACCACCAGGGCCAGTTTGCTTGTTGGTTAAGGATTTACATCTTAAACCCCAAAATGCTTACGGTACAACTTTGCAAAACATTAATTTAGCAATTCACACTGGCGAAATCGTTGGTATTGCCGGAGTAGCGGGCAACGGACAAACGGAGTTATTATCAGCTTTGAGTGGTGAAATCATCTCTCCTGAGGCAGAAATGATTATGTTAGGTGAAATGCCCATAGGCAAAAGTAATGTTGCTCAACGTCGCCGCTTGGGATTGGGATATGTTCCAGAAGAACGTTTAGAAAAAAGTGTAGTGCCAAATTTCAGTTTACTAGAAAATGCTTTGTTGACAGCCCACGGCCAGGGATTGTTACGCCAAGGAGTGATTCGCTTTAGCAAGTTAAAAACCTGGACTCAACGAATTTGTGATGCTTTTGATGTTAATCCAAAACAAATAAATTCTATTGCTGCTAGTTTATCGGGGGGGAACTTGCAAAAGTTTATTATGGGGCGGGAGATATCCCAAAATCCAGCAGTATTAATTGCAGCCCATCCGAGTTGGGGTGTAGATGTAAACGCCACTGCCAAAATTCATGAAGCATTAATTGAAATGCGAGATACCGGTGCAGCAGTGCTAGTGATTTCTGAAGATTTGGATGAATTGTTTGCATTGTGCGATCGCATTGGTGCAATCTATAAAGGACAACTTTCACCTCTCAAAGCAATTCCAAATACTCACCGCGATGAAATTGGTAGCTGGATGGGAGGGTTTGGTTTTCATTAAAGAAGGGAATAGGTAACAGGTAACGGGCAATATAGGAATCCTATTTGATTTTTGAACAAAATTCCGTACACTTTACTCTTTTATAACCCTGTTGCCTATTCCCTATTGCCTCTTGCCTGCCTATACAGATCAGTTCATTAATCAAATCGGACTGCTATAGTTTTCTATTATCGCTTTGGGGAAGATGACAGTTATCTGTTGACTGTTCAATGCCCTGTTTGGCTTGTTCTGTAGTGGAAACCTCTGCGTCCCTGGAGGGTTTCAAAATATTATCTGTACGTGACTTAACAATAACTATAGGAATTTTCAGAACTTATGAATGGAGATACAAAATTTTTTCTCATCTTTGGTTCAATATTCGGTGGTGTTGGCACCATAATTACTGTCACAGGCATCATTATTGGATTAAACACTCGTTCTTTTGTAGCTTCGGCAATTCCAACGCAAGGGACAGTCATCGAGTTAGTGCAACGTTGGTCAACTGATAATAAGGGGCGTTCCTCTTATGTGTATTATCCAGTGGTGCAATATACTACTCCTTCTGGCGAATCAACAGTATTTGAATCAACTTCAGGTACTAACCCACCACAATTTACTAAAGGTCAGCAGATAGAAATTCTCTACGTTCCTGACAAGCCAGGTTCAGCAACAATCAACTCCTGGTTCAGTTTATGGTTTTTACCTTTAATGTTCACCGGCTTGGGATCGATTTTTGCTGTAGTTGGAGGAGTTGTACTACTCAAGTCTTTTCCTGGTTTAATGCGAAGGAATTCACAATTCAAATAGTCACCATAGCAATTTTATTTTAGTTGTGAAAAATATTGAGGTTGAGTGTTGAGTGTTGACTGTTAACTGTTAATAGTCAACAAACCTAACATGTAATATTTCGCAAATTATTTGGGACTTGGTTTTCTTTACCCGGTAAAACCTTAATTTTTTAGCAAATAATTTTTCCACGTCAACTCTACTGTAATATCAACTTGGTAACATCACGTGATTTGATTTAACAATGGCACGGCAAGCCCAAATAAAAAGCTCTACTAAATCCTGGTTTCCTGAAATTCTCAAAACAACTTTGATTTTTCTGTTAGTCTTAGGGCTATTTTTAATGGGACTTGCCAGTCACATTGCGCGCCAATCGTTTCCCCAAGAAAGTGGCACAATTCAACTACCTGGACTGAAAGCTGAAGTAACCGTTCAGCGTGATAAATGGGGAATTCCCCATATTTATGCTGCAAACTCCCACGATTTATTCATGGCTCAAGGTTATATTCACGCCCAAGACCGTTTTTGGCAAATGGATTTTTGGCGACATGTCGGTTCTGGGCGACTTTCTGAAATGTTTGGTTCTTCTCAGGTTGAAACTGACAAATATCTGCGGACAATGGGTTGGGGAAGGGTGGCGCAGCAAGAGATTCCGCACATCAATGCAGAAATGAAGGCATATCTGGAAGCTTATGCGGATGGTGTAAATGCTTATTTAGCAAAATATCAAGGCAGCACCTTGAGTTTAGAATATGCTGTACTCAAGTTCCTCAATCCTGGATATCGACCAGAACCTTGGCAAATACTCCATTCTTTAACCTGGGGTAAGGTGATGGCTTATGATTTGGGAAGAAATTTTCAGAGTGAAATTGAACGTGCAATACTGCTTAAAACTTTGACTCCTAGTGAAGTTGAGGAACTGTTTCCGCCTTATCCTGAGAATTTGCCCGTGATATTGCCAGAGTTAGAGAAGAAAGAGGACGCGGGGATAGGGGGACGCGGGGACGCGGGGAT
>NZ_JACKZU010000242.1:0-12360 GCF_014222165.1 Nostoc sp. 2RC | reverse complement strand
ACCCTCCCCTTGGCAAGGGGAGGGTGCGCGTTAGCGCGGGTGGGGTCTTTGTATGCGTCTTCATATTAAATTGGTATTAGTGAATGATTTTTTGTTTGGATTTGTTGAATAAAAAGCTCTTCTAAGGACTGACGACACAAGTTCATGGCAATAATTTTACCTTCCATGAGACGAAGACTAGCTAGAAAATCATAGTAGTCATCATGTAGTGTACCTTGCCAGGAACCATCAGGTTCAAATCTCAAAGCAGGTAGCCATTTTTTGAGAATTTCCGAGTCACCACCTTGACCTTTGACATGGTATGTGTTGTCACTACCCAAAAGTTCATTCAGGGAACCAGAGCAAATTAATTCACCTTGAGCGAGTATGGCAATGCGATCGCAAATTTGTTCTACTTCGCTGAGAATATGGCTGTTGAAAAAAATCGTCTTGCCGGCGGCTTTGAGAGCCAAAATAATTTCCCGCATTTGGTAGCGTCCTACAGGATCGAGGCCAGACATCGGTTCATCTAAAAAAACTAATTCTGGCTCGTTAATTAGCGCCTGTGCCATACCAACACGCTGTAACATACCTTTGGAGTAGCGGCGCAGCAATTTTTTGCGGGCATCGGCTTGGGATAAACCCACTAATTCTAGCAATTGGGGAATGCGTCGGCGTTGTATGCCCTCAGGAATTTGGAATAGCCCAGCTGCTAGCTGCAAAAACTCCCAGCCAGTTAAATAATCATACAAATAAGGATTTTCAGGTAAATAGCCGATGTATTGCTTAACGTTGCGATCGCCTATTGGCTGACCTAACAATAGTCCCTGTCCACCAGTGGGACGAATAATCCCTAACAATAGTTTTAAAAGGGTAGTTTTACCAGCGCCGTTGGGCCCTAACAGTCCAAAGGTTTCGCCTTGATAAACTTTTAAAGAACAGCTTTTTAAAGATACGACTTTTTGATTTAGCCAAAAACCAGTACGGTAAACTTTTCGCAACTCAGAAGTTAGGACTACTGGCAGAGTGTTTGTCCTATTGAGTTGAGAATCAGGGTCATCTGCAACAGACTTCATCTCGGTTTAATCAACAATTAGCAACTTGGTATCTATTACAAGTTACCCAACAGGGTGATAATAATCACCACTGAGTTTGATAATTATCGCAAACAGAGTGAGTGCTATTAGCGGTATTGGGGTGTTTAGCCCTTGCTGAATCAAAAGTGAGGAGTTATCATTGTTCCTTTGCTTCCCTGCCACTGTGCCCCCGTCCCGCCTTAGGTTTCCTGGGATAAACTTATCCCTGGAGGCTCTTACAAAACGCCTTTAGAACTAGGAATCAAGCCAGCACGACGAGGGTCAATTTCTACTGCTAAGCGTGTCGCCCTTGCAAAGGCCTTAAATGTCGCCTCAATAATGTGATGAGAATTAACGCCATCCAGTTGCCGAATGTGTAGTGTCATTTGGCTGTGGTTTGCTAACGCTACAAAGAATTCGCGCACCAGCTGGGTGTCATAAGTTCCTACACGCTGGGTAGGAATTTGTAAACCGTAGCTGAGGTGAGGGCGTCCTGAAAAGTCCAGCACCACCTGAACTAAAGCTTCGTCTAAAGGTGCTAGGAAATTACCAAAACGAGCAATGCCTTTCCTATCGCCTAATGCTTGGTTAAAAGCTTGTCCTAAGGTGATACCTACATCTTCGTTGGTATGGTGGTCATCAATTTCCCAGTCTCCTTTGGCTTGGATATCTAAGTCAATCAACCCGTGTGAGGCTATTTGATGCAACATATGATCCAAAAACGGAATACCTGTTGCTGCGGTACATTTTCCTGTTCCATCAAGGTTGATGGTGACTTGCACATCAGTTTCCCCTGTGGTGCGATGAACAGTGGCAATCCGAGGGGTTTTAGTTAACTGGTCGTAGTTTGAATTGACTTGGCGATTGGTTGTTTGCATAGGGAAGAGTTAGAAATTAGGAGTTAGGAGTCAGGAGTTAGGAGTTAAAAATTCATAACTCATAACTCATAACTCATAACTTTATCGCGTCACATTCCCATAATTTCATATCCTGCATCTACATACAGAACTTGTCCGGTGATGCCGCTGGACAAATCACTGCATAAAAAAGCCGCAGTGTTGCCGACTTCTAGCTGAGTAACAGTCCGCCGTAGGGGAGCTACTTCCTCGACATGATGGATCATATCTAAGATTCCGCCCACTGCTGAAGATGCTAAAGTGCGGATGGGGCCTGCGGAGATGGCATTGACGCGGATATTTTGCGGCCCTAGTTCAGCAGCCAGGTAACGCACGCTCATTTCTAATGCCGCTTTGGCAACTCCCATGACGTTATAGTTAGGAATTACCTTCACACCTCCTAAATATGTCAAGGTGACAATACTACCACCCTCACTCATCAAGGGTTTAGCTGCATTGCTTAACTGTACTAAAGAATAAGTACTAATCTCTAAAGCAGTTTTGAAGCCAGAACGAGAGGTTTGGCTAAAACCTCCCGTCAAATCTTCTTTGTTGGCAAAGGCAAGACAATGAATCAGGATGTCTAGCTTTCCCCACTTATCCCGTACTGTCTCAAAGGTAGATTGAATTTGTTCCTCGTTTTGGACATTACAGGGAAGAAATAAGCTGGGGTTGAGGGGTTGGACTAGTTCGGCTACTTTTGTCTCCATTTTGCCGCGTTCATCTGGCAGGTAGGTAATTCCCAGATTAGCTCCTGCTTTGTGCAGCTGTTGGGCAATGCCCCAGGCAATGGAGCGGTTGTTGGCAATACCTGTAACCAAGGCATTTTTTCCAGTCAGATTCAGCATAGAAATTGTTAATGGGATCGATCATTAGGAGCATACTAGAATCCGAGGCTAGTTTGTCTTTGTTTTACACGGGATTTGCAAAAATGAATATTGGTAAGGGTGTTTGCTATCAGCAAATTCTTGATTCTTTCTAAAGATATTCTCAAGTTCTCTTTATTCGTTCTTCAAAAAAGCTTTTTAATACCACTACTCGGAACAGTTTATCAACAATTTATAGCTGAAGAGATCGACAATTATGTATCATTATAAACAGTGACTTAACAAACAATTAGTTGGAGTATAGGAAAGTACAGAAAGGTTGACGGTGCTTTATTGAATTTTCAGGTGTATTCTTAGGTAATTAGTTTTTGTTTTTCCGGCATTGGGTAGGGGAAGGGAGATGATCGTGACACAAGATAAAGCCCTAGCAAATGTTTTTCGTCAGATGGCGACCGGGGCGTTTCCGCCAGTTGTGGAAACGTTTGAACGCAATAAAACGATCTTTTTTCCTGGCGATCCTGCCGAACGAGTTTATTTTCTTTTAAAAGGTGCTGTTAAACTTTCCAGGGTGTATGAGGCAGGAGAGGAAATAACGGTAGCACTGCTGCGAGAAAATAGTGTTTTTGGTGTATTGTCATTGCTGACAGGAAATAAATCGGATAGGTTTTACCATGCGGTTGCATTTACCCCTGTGGAATTACTGTCGGCACCAATCGAACAAGTAGAGCAAGCACTCAAGGAAAATCCAGAATTATCAATGTTAATGCTGCGGGGTCTGTCTTCGCGAATTTTACAGACAGAGATGATGATTGAAACTCTTGCTCACCGAGATATGGGTTCCAGGTTAGTGAGTTTTTTATTAATTCTTTGTCGTGATTTTGGAGTTCCTTGTGCTGATGGCATCACAATTGATTTGAAGTTGTCTCATCAAGCGATCGCTGAGGCAATTGGTTCGACTCGTGTTACAGTTACAAGGCTACTAGGGGATTTGCGTGAAAAAAAGATGATTTCTATCCACAAGAAGAAGATTACTGTGCATAAACCCGTTACTTTAAGTCGGCAGTTCACATAAAACAATTGGAAAAAGCGGAGTCGGCACGTGTCGTATTTTCAAGATCGCACTAATAGCTCAAGGAAAATCTAAAATTGACTAATCTCAGCTATTGCCAACCTCCACTTCTCCACAGACAATGGTCAAAAGTAGTAGGCTGTATCTGGAAGGATTTCGGTAGCTAAACATGACCACCGGATACATCCTCATCGCAGCAATTTTAATTCTGGGAGGCGTAATTGCAACCGTGGGCGATCGCATCGGCACACGAGTTGGCAAAGCCCGCCTCTCACTCTTTAACCTTCGTCCAAAAAACACCGCAGTACTAGTAACGATTTTTACTGGGGGTTTGATTTCAGCATCAACCTTAGGAATTTTATTTGCTGCTGATGATAAATTGCGGCAGGGAGTTTTTGAGTTAGAGGATATTCAAACAGACCTCAGGCAAAAGCGGGAACAGCTAAAAACCGCAGAAACCCAGAAAAGTCAGGTAGAAAGCGAGTTAAATCAAGCAAGAATCGCCCAAGCCAAAGCCCAACAAGAGTTGCAAGCAATTAATCAGTCTTTGCAGGCGGCCAATGCCAAGCAAAGGGAAACCCAAGCCCAACTCAACCGCACCATTCAGCAGCAAGCCCAAACCCAAACTCAACTCCAGCGCACTCAAGGGCAGTTAGATCGAGTTGTCAGTCAGTACCAAAAAGCCATAGCCGAACTGCAAAGCGTTTACAATCAGCGACAGGAACTACAGGCAGCAGTTGAACTACTAAAGACAGAACGTCAACGACTGTATGCGGAAGCGAAAAAAGCAATTGACGAAGCCAAAACAGCTATCGAAAAACGCGATCGCGAACTTGCCAACCGCCAAGAAGGGATAGAAGCACGCGATCGCAAAATTGCCCAACTCGACCAGTTAATTCAAAAGCGTAATTCAGAAATTACAGCTAGAGAACAAGTAATTGCCAAACGGGAATCTCGCCTCAAAGAATTGGAAACACAACAACAGCAACTAGAACAGGAAGTTGCAAGGCTGGAAAAATATTATCAGTCTTACCAAGACCTGCGTTTGGGTAAACTGGCTTTAGTTCGCGGTCAAGTTCTAGCGGCTGCTGTAATTCGCGTTACCCAGGTGGCTGCGGCTCGTCAAGCGGTGGTACAACTTTTACAACAAGCTAATCGCAACGCCAACCTGGAATTAAGTGAGCCTGGTGGAAATTCTCCAAATGTAGAGCTGGTGCGCGTAACTCAGGAAAGAGTCGAGCAATTGAGCAAGCAAATTGAGGATGGTCGCGAATACGTAGTGCGAATTTTTTCCGCAGGTAATTACGTTAGAGGAGAAAAGCAAATAGAAATTTTTGCCGACATAGCCAGGAATGAACTCGTTTTCTCTGGAGGTGCCCAATTAGCCACAACCACCGCTGACCCCAAAAACATGACATCCTATCAGTTGCAGCAACGATTGGAAATACTAATTTCTGCTTCCCAATTTCGCGCCCGTAACGCCGGAATAGTGGAAAATGTACAAGTGGATGGTACTTTTTTGCGTTTTGTTGCCCAATTAAGAAAGTACAATCAACCATTGGAAATAAAAGCCATCGCCGCAGAAGACACTTATACAGCCGGGCCTTTGAGAGTGAAATTAGTAGCAGTAGTCAACGGACAAATTATTTTTAGTACTTAAACAACAAGTCAGGAGTCAGAATTCAGAATTCAGAATTCAGAATTCAGGAGTTAGAAGTCAGAATACAATTAATGGGAGATGAACCAATACGGTTCGGATAAGCAATATGAAGTCCCCTTGTGGTCTGGGAAGAGGTTAAGGGGTAAGGGGATTTGGATGTATTTGAAGCCTTTCCCCTTTTCCCTTTCCCCTTTCCCCTTTAACCGAACCGTATTGGAGATGAGCGCGGAAAGTCACGACTCGGCAGCTTACGCCCTAGACGCTTGGAGGTTAGTTTGCCGCAGCCAGCATAACTTTCCTACACAGACTCGCCACTGCCACTAATTTATTCTGATTCCTGAATTCTGAGTTCTGAATTCTTTTTTTATTACTTATGACTTTCCGTGAATTTTCACCGACACAGCCAGTGATTTTGGGTTTCGATCCAGGTCGAGATAAATGTGGTTTAGCAGTGATGGGGCTGGATCGGCAACTATATTATCATCAAGTGGTGTTAGCAAAAGAGGCGATCGCTACCATTGAGACACTGCGTCAGCAATTCCCCATCTCCTTGATGGTGATGGGCAACCAAACAACAGCCAATCAGTGGAAACAGCAATTGTATCAAGAATTATCAGAACCCCTGAACATTATTTTAGTGGATGAGCGCTACACAACCTTAGAAGCACGCGATCGCTATTGGCAAATGTATCCGCCCAAAGGGCTAATAAAGCTACTACCACAAGGTATGCGACAGCCTCCAAGACCCATAGATGACATTGTTGCCATTCTGCTAATCGAAAGATACTTAAATCGCCTCACGGAATCAGCCAATTTTAGATTTTGAATTTTGGATTCAATCTAAAATCTAAAATCCAAAATTGAATAACTCCTAAATTTCCGCCCGAATTGTAAAAGCATAGTCTCCTCCAGGCTCTAGTTGATAATCTTGTTTCTCCAAAAATCGACCGAGGGGTTCTTTGATTAAGGCGCGACCTTGGGAGGGCTTGACGGCAAGTTCTCCCCTACGAAAATGCCACTGGAAATGCCATTCAAATTCACCTGCACTCACTTCACCCTCTAGGAAGCCGTGTTGCCAGGATTGGCGGGTAATTTTGACATGGGCAATGGTTTCTGGCAGACGTTTGGCACTCACAATGCTTTATGTCAAGTGTGGAATAACTAGCCAATTTATGTAGGCTACTTATTTTATTTACCAAACATAGCTTAAATAGACAAACTGACAAAATAAGTATTTGTAATTGAGGAGGTTATATTAATCAGCCGAAAGACTTGAGGGTAGGAATCGCCAAGTATAAGTAAATGGGAGGATTTGCGATCGATAGCTAAAAAATCTTTAACTCAGTGCTTCATAATTGGGTCAGAAAGCTATGACTAGAAGCATGGAAACCAAACAGTTAGGAAAAACAGGTATTTTTGTCAGTGCCATCGGTTTGGGTGGTATGCCGATGTCAATTTATAATCGCCCTCCCGAATCAGAATCGATCGCAGTTATTCATCGTGCCTTAGATCTGGGTATTACGTTCATTGACACTGCCGACTCTTATTGTAAAGACGAATCAGATAAGCATCACAACGAACGGTTAATTCACAAAGCACTTACCAGTTACCAAGGCGATATCAGCCAGGTAATTGTCGCAACTAAAGGCGGCTTGATGCGTCCCGATGGTAATTGGACGCGCAACGGAAACCCAGAACACTTGCGTCAAACAATTAAAGTCAGCTTTGAGGCTTTGGGCGGCGCTAAACCCATCGATGTTTGGCAATATCATTCCCCAGATAATAATTACACCATCGAAGAATCTCTTACACCAGTCAAAGAAGCAGTAGAAGCAGGTTTAATTCGGTTCGTGGGAGTTTCTAACTTTTCCGTTGAACAAATTAAGCGGGCGCAGGATGTGGTGGATATTGTTTCAGTGCAGAATCAATATAGCCCTTGGGAACGACAGCCAGAAATTGATGGCGTGTTGGAGTATTGCGAACAGCAAGGATTGACTTTTTTACCCTGGAGTCCATTTGGCGGTAGGCGTCGTCATCAAAACTTAGAAGATATTCCAGCGATCGCTCAGTTGGCTAAAGAAAAAGGCGTATCAGTATACAATATCGTTCTGGCATGGTTACGTTCCAAGTCGCCTGTTATTTTACCAATTCCTGGAGCTAGCAAAATTTCCAGCATTGAAGACTCAGCACTAGCTATCAATGTGCAACTATCTGATGAAGATGTCCGAAAAATTGATCGGGCAACATAAGAATTCAGATGTCAAAATTCATATTCAGTTGCAATCAAAGATTGTAATTTGGGCTAGGAATAGGAAGATGGGGAGATGACTGTTGACTGTTGACTGTTGACTGTTAACAGTTAACAGTTAACATTGCTAAATACTAAGTAGGGCTTGCTGAAAAAGTCATTCCAAGGCAAGAGAAAAATTGACTCCGTAGTCAGGAAGAGCAAAGATAAGTTTTTGTTGTCTGCAATCAAACGGGACATCACTTTTGCTAATAAAAGCAGTGAAAAAAGATGTAATGTTGAAAAATTGGCATAAAAATCCCCAAAAAAGCCGTGAAAGAAGGGTAGAAAGATTCATGACTAAAAAAGTAATAGCAATAGCAGTGACAGAGGTATGAGGAAGTTTAGCCATGACTCTACCCAAGCTAAATCTTCGTTTAGCTTGTCCGAATTTCCCCTCAATAGAGATACGAATTAGCTCATCTTCTCTTGCTTGTTTCTTTTTTTCAGGGCTGACATTTTTAGGTGGTCTCCCTAAAGGTGGCCCACTAATTCTAATTCCTCTTTCTTGACACCAAGAGCGGTTGTCTCTAGTGCGATAAATTTGATCAACATGAACTGATTGAGGATAATATCCGGTGTAGTTTTTGTAGGCTTCTACTTGTGATTTTAAGTCGCCTGATTCGTTAAAATTATCCCAACTAATATGGTCTAAAAATACATAGCCATCATAGCAACTAGCTGAAAGCTTTGCCCCAAACTCTACTTTTTTTCCAGCTTTACCACGGACTATCGGACGAATGTGTGGTAGATTTAAACTGACAATACGGTCTTCTATACTAATTTTTTTATTTTCATATAACCAAAGTTGTTGACGATAAATTTCTGCTACTACCAGTAACTTCTTATATTGCCTATTACTCAGGTTGAAGAGTGACGCACCTAACTCCATTAGCTGCTGAATGTGAGCTAAATTTCTTTTGATATATTGCAGTTGCCGTTTAATGCCTTTCCTTCTTTCTTTAATGGTCGGCTTTCGTTTTTTGGCTACCGATAAGTAATTCTTTCTAGCTATATTTCTATAGGTTCTTGGTTTTTGAATACTCTTTAACAAGAGGGAGTTATATAAAATATCTATAATTGTTTCTGTATGCTTTCTGGCTTGATTTAATAATTCTAAGTCTGTGGGATAACTGATATCCGCTGGCGCACAACTCGCATCTAATATTAATTTTCCCCGATTGGTCGGCTCATTTTTTAAATCCTCGGTTTCTGACTTTTTTTCTTTTACTTCTTCCTCTTTTTTTTCTAATCCCTGCTTGACAATTTCTCGATTCAGTTTGTTAACTAAATTTATATCTATTCTTTCTCTAAAGTGAACTAACATTGACGCATCAAATGGGGCATTATTACTATAGCAAGACATTCCTATAAAGTATTGCAGATAGGGATTCTCCCTAATTTGCTCTACTGTCTCTCTATCACTTATTCCTAGTTTTTCTTTAATTATTAATGCCCCTAATGCCATCCTAAATGTTTTGGCTGGCGCGCCCATTTCTGCTGAAAATATTGCTGCGTACTCTGTTTCAAATTCTGACCAAGGTATCAGGTTCGCCATGATTACCCATCGGTTATCTGAAGCCAGTTTTCCCCCAAAGGGTAGTTCAAAGTCTTCTGCTGCTGTTTCTTGCTTTTGCGCTTTTCGATACATATCAACGCAACTTGCTACAAGGGTTTTTACTTACTTTATCCTTTTTCCTTGCACTTTATTCTCTTTTATCCCCCCAAATCTCTTTATTTATCTAGGTTTTTTGTTTATTCTGCAAGCCCTAAGTAGGTAGCCATGATTAAATATAAGATGTCATTGCTTCGCTTCACTTGCAATGACAGAAGTATTCTATTTATAGAACTCATATTTGATTTGGTGAAAAAACTCAGTACACCCCTAAATTACTTTTTTCCTGTTAAGAGTTCCCTTACTACACAAATATGTTCATTAATCAAATCGGATTCCTATATTCAAGTCTATCTACTTATATCACCCGATTTATTAAAAAAAACGGTTTTTTTATCAAGTAAGCTATCTAGAGAATTAAACTTGGCATGGAACTATTATCGAAGTAGTTAAACTAGAATTTATGCAGCCAAGTTATGTAACCAATAAGTTCAAGCAGATGGTGAAAATGTTTACTCTTTTACTACTGCTTTCGCCATTGTCTTCGCAAAATCTGGTGAACGCACAACCACAGGAAAACACCAAACTTCTGCCATTTTTTGATAATATCAATAACCCGGTTTCTGTTGGTTTTCCCGCAAGACAACAAGTAGATATTACACCACCACCACCACAGCTAAATTCCTTTGACCAAGCTGTCTTAAAAGTTTGTGGCCCCATTGGTACGAAAGTGAGTACTAATAGTTTTAAACAATTGTTATCTTCTTATCCAGATGTGTTACAGAAAATTCAACAAGCTAGCGGCGGTGAACTACGTACCGGACGTAGTAATAAAGCAGAATTTCTAGAGGATTTAACTAATATTTGGTTCCAGCGCCAGGGGTTTGAACATATATTTTGTGGCGAAATCTATAATGCCAATGATATTGGCGGGTTGCATTTTTATGGTAGGTATTTAGAACTACAAAACCAAGGCATAGCAGGACGCCTACCGAATAATCAAAGACGAGAGGAAGTTGTTCCTGGGGTGATTTATACAATGGGTGTGGTAATTAAACAAAAAAATCGTACAGTCACAGATGTGATTAAAGGCTATGGCTATCTTAGCAATGCTGAAGAAATACTTTTAGATACCACCAAAATCTTTAAACTCCAAGGAAACAATGAAGGAGCGTGTATTTATAATGTACGCGATCGCGAAACTGGTAAGTCCTTTTCTAATGTTTTTGTCCGGAAAGAAAAAGCCATCATTACCTATTATCCGGATGCTACTCCTTCTGGTGCAAAATGTAAAAATTGAATTGCGAATTGGAAACTGAATATATGATAATAGAAACAAATCGTTTGCTAATGCGTGAATTTATAGAAGCAGATTGGCAAGCGGTTTTTACTTATCAATCGAATCCCCTATACTTGCTTTATTCACACTGGACGCATCGTACACAGAACGATGTTTGTCAGTTTGTGCAGATGTTTATTAATCAGCAAAAAGAAGAACCCAGGACAAAGTTTCAGTTAGCTGTTGTTGTTAAACAAGAAAATATATTGATTGGCAATTGTGGTATTCGTATCAATAACTCTGAATTACGAGAAGCAAACATTGGCTACGAAATCAATCCTCATTATTGGGGACAAGGTTATGCAACAGAAGCCGCACAGGCAATTGTAAAGTTTGGTTTTGAAGAATTAAAAATGCATCGTCTTTGGTCGTGGTGTGTTGCAGAAAATATTGCTTCCTTGAGAGTTTTAGAAAAAATTGGGATGCATCGTGAAACTCATCTACGAGAAAAAGAGTTAATCAAAGGTAGATGGTATGACAATTTTATTTACGCCATTTTAGAAAACGAGTGGAAAACATCATCAATGCGTGACATAAATTGGTAAGGGACATGACACGGAGAAGTTTGGCACTTCCAACTCAAAAAATATTCTAGGACTTACGCCGAATAACATCCTCTCCAAACCCTTGATTTTTCATCATTGCGTAAGGTAAGTAGCATATTGCATCGCTCTGAAGCCAGGAGATACTGGAGAACAGTCAACAGTCAACAGTTAACTAATAATTGTTAAAGTAAAAACTCAAAGACTATTAGGAATATTCATGTACGTATTAATTGGTGGAGCTGGTTTAGTGGGGTTAAATTTAGCCCAGAAACTCCTAGAACTGGGGCATACTGTTGCTGTTATTGATGTCGATCCTACGGCTTGTCGCTATGCCCGCGAACAAGTTGGGGCAATGGCTTTTGAAGGAAGTGCTGTGAGTACAGAAGTATTGTTAGAAGCTGGGATTCGCAAAGCTAGCTCTTTGGCTGCTGTGCTACGCAGTGATGCCTTAAACTTAGCGATGGTAACTCTTGCTAAACATTATGGCGTTCCTCATATTTTAAGTCGGATGCGTCACTCTGATTTTGGTGAACCCCTGCGTCTGGCTGGAGCAAACCACATCATCAGTACTGTAGAACTATCTGTTTCCACAATGGTAAATGCCATCGAGTTTCCACAAGTAGAATCGATGATGCATTTTGAGCAAGGACAGATTGAGGTACTAAAACTTTCTATCCCCAATAACTGCTATGTTGTTGGTCGTAGCGTTGCTGAAATTGCTCAGGATTCAAGGTTTCCCACTGGCTCGCTAATTATTGGCTATCAACCTCATCCCCACGATAATTTGATGATTCCTAATGGCAGTACAGTACTACAACCTAATTCAACTGTGCTGATTGTAACTAAACCAGGATGTCTACACCAAGTTATCGATTTTATAGAAGGCTGTAATGACATACCAGAGAAAAAGTAGCTTGGTATGGGATTTATGGGTATGGGGCTTTCTAGGAAGTGTGGGAGGTGTGGGAGGTGTGGGAGGTGTGGGAGGTGTGGGAGGTGTGGGAGGTGGGGGAGGGGGGGGAGGATGGGGAGTGGACGGAGCGGACGATGAGGAAGAAGAGAGAGGG
>NZ_JACKZU010000241.1:0-12387 GCF_014222165.1 Nostoc sp. 2RC | reverse complement strand
ATTTTTATTTTTATATCAATAGCGTCGAAAAATTGATAATTTTGAAATACAAAAATCATACATTTTTGTCACTTTTGCAATTATTTAAACATTGAAATTATCAAATAAATTAGAAATTATGGTAATTAGATGAGGCAATTTCAAATCTCATCTAACCAATACAACTTTATTTAGGAGTTTCAAAATGGCTGAAATTAACATCAATAATCTAGATATCGATATCATTCGTGCTTGGAAAGACGAAGAGTATCTCAATAGCCTGAGTGAAGAGCAGCGATCGCACTTACCTGAAAATCCAGCAGGAATAATTGAACTGTCTGATGATGATATGGGTTCTGTAGTAGGAGGAGGAGAAAGTATGTTCTGCTGTGGTGGTATAATCAGCGAAATTTTTACCAACCCTGTAGCCGAATAGGATAACACCAAAAACGATGGGTGGGTTTTTTGACTCACCCTTGTTCTTTGCTAATAGAACCTTGTTAACAGAAGACTAAGACTATGCATGAAGTATCTTTTCAAGAATCTGCCTGGTACAGAGCCATACCCTTAAGTGAACGCATTGCACTACTGAGAAACATACAGCAGGCGATACCGAATCTTGATATCAATACAGATTTTGCCCAGCGACTGATGCAGCGATGGAAATCACAATCCCCCTTTACAAATGATTCTTGTTTTGCCCAACGTCTGGTAACAGATGAAATTACTGAAGAGGAATTGTTTTACCTTCTGGGTGAGCCAATTGATGCTTTGAAAAATCGTTTTCCAGATGCCCCAAATTGGTTGATAGAGTTAGCTGAGGCATTTTCTAATCCTACTTGCTTGAATGCCAAAATAACTATTGAACCAGAAAAAACAAAAGATAAGGGAAAAGCAGAGTTTTTGTATGCCATTTCGCCGCTAATTATCCAAGGAATTGACCGCTTGCATCAAGGAATTCAGGAGATCATCCAGATACGATCTAATTTGCCTTTTGACCCCAGTACTGTCGAAGATTTGTTGTTTACCAATCTAAAAGGGCAATTGCTCTGGATGTTGAGTCGGACAATGATTTTAGAACTAAATGTGGCTCGCCTGCAAGGACTATTAAAAGGTGAAACACCAGAGGAGCGGTTTCAAAGCTTTTTACAACGCCTACAACAGCCTGAGGTGGTGATTCCCCTCTTGCAGGAGTATCCAGTTCTTGCCCGTCAACTTGTAATTAGCATTGAACGTTGGGTTAGTTTTAGTCTGCAATTTCTCCAACACCTCTGTAACGATTGGGATGCTATCTGCACTACTTTTAGTTCAAAAACAGAACCAGGCTTACTCGTGCAGATAGATGGCGGGAGAGGCGACACGCATCGTGGCGGACGTAGCGTACTAATTGCAAAATTTAGCTCTGGTTTCCAAATTGTTTATAAACCCAAACCTCTAGCTGTTGATGTCCATTTTCAGCAACTCCTAGAATGGCTAAATCAGCGTGGCAATCATCCATCATTCCGCACTCTAAAAATTATAAATCAAGGCACCTATGGGTGGGTTGAATTTTTTGCTGTTCAAACCTGTACTAACTCAGAAGAAATTCAGCGCTTTTATGAAAGGCAGGGTGCTTACTTGGCACTCTTGTATGCTCTTGAAGCAACCGACTTTCATAATGAGAACCTAATTGCTACTGGCGAGAATCCAATTTTAATTGACCTGGAATCTCTTTTCCATCCTCGTATTCAAAATCTTGACATTAAAAAATCTGATGAACTTGCTGTTAATACAATAAATTATTCTGTTTTGCGTGTTGGCTTACTGCCCCAACGCCTTTGGGTAAATGCTGAGTCTGAGGGGATTGAGCTTAGTGGCTTGGGGGGAAAAAAGGGGCAACTAACGCCTACTGCTATCCAGTATTCAGAAGCAAGTGGAACCGATCAAATGCGGATAGCTCGTAAGAGAAAGCCAATCCAGGGCAGCCACAATCAACCTACCTTGAATGAGTCCGAAGTTAATGTATTAGACTACACTGAAGCAATTGTTACTGGCTTCACTAGTATTTATCAGTTATTATTACGACATCGAAATGAGTTGTTGTCAGAAAACAGCCCTTTGGCTTGTTTTGCCTCTGATGAAGTGCGGTTTATCCTGCGACCAACTCAAACCTATGGTTTGTTGCTGCATGAGAGTTTTCACCCTGATTTGTTACGAAATGCTCTAGATCGGGATCGCTTTTTCGACCGACTTTGGAGAGGAATTGAGCAAAACCCCTATTTAGCAAAGGTGATTCCGGCTGAACGCAACGAACTTTGGGAAGGTGACATTCCCATGTTTTCCACTCGCCCTAATTCACGGGATATTTGGACGAGTTATGATGAGCGAATTCCTGAGTTTTTCCACGAATCAGGGATGACTCTAGTGAAAAATCGTCTCCAGGAACTCAGTGAAGCTGATTTAAGAGAGCAGCTATGGTTTATTCGTGCTTCTCTTACTACATTAGCTATGGTAGGAGAACAAGGAAAATGGCCCAGTTACCATCTGAGGGAACCGCAAAATAGTGCTAACCGAGAGCAACTGTTGGCAGCTGCACAGGCAGTTGGCGATCGCTTAGAGACCCTGGCATTGCGGGGTGAGCACGATGCCTCTTGGATTGGCTTGATGCTTTTAAATCAAAAGCACTGGACTCTAACTCCCTTGGGCATAGAACTCTATCATGGTCTACCAGGGGTTATTCTATTCCTTGCCTATCTTGGCACTGTTACCAACCAGAAACGTTACACTGAACTGGCAAGAGCAGCATTGATAACGTTGCAACGTCACATAGAAAATAACAAAGTATCCATCACATCAATCGGTGGTTTTGAAGGATGGGGAGGAGTAATTTATACTCTGACTCATCTAGGCGTGTTGTGGAACGATCCCGATATCTTGAATCAGGCTGAATTATTAGGAGAAACTCTCGCTAATTTGATTGAAAAAACCGAAAAATTAGATATTATTGGTGGTGCAGCTGGGTGTATTGCTAGTTTAATCAGCTTGTATCGTTGTCGCCCTTCTCAACCTATACTTACTGCTGCTATTGAGTGTGGTAACAAAATTGTTTCTCATGCTCAAAACATGGAGCAAGGTGGTAGTTGGCTGCAAAAAGATGTGGAAGAAAAACCGCTATCTGGATTTTCTCATGGTGCAGCTGGGATGTCGTGGGCATTACTAGAATTAGAATCTTTGACAGGTGATTTGCGCTTTCGCACAACGGCTTTATCTGCTATTGAGTACGAGCGTAGTCTTTTTTGCCCTGATGTGAAAAATTGGACTGACCTTCGCTATGTTTCTGGTTCATCTGCTCTGAGCTATGTTTCCAGTTTGCCGGATCTCAAGTATTTTCCTAATGCGATTTTGTCAGACAATAAAAATTACCAGCATATATGTATGATGGCTTGGTGTCATGGTGCCCCAGGCATTGGACTAGCTCGCCTACGTTGTCTTCAGCATTTAGATGATACCGCAATCAGGGCAGAAATTAAAACAGCTCTTCAAAGCACACTGGTTCACGGCTTTGGTCATAACCACTCTCTTTGTCACGGCGACTTGGGGAATTTGGAATTGCTCCTGCAAGCTAGCTTAACCCTTGATGAACCACAGTGGAAAACTCAAGTTGACCGCCTTGCTGCCATAATCCTCGAAAGCATTGATAAACATGGCTGGCTGTGCGGCGTTCCTTTGGGGGTTGAAACACCTGGGCTGATGACAGGTCTCGCAGGCATCGGTTATGGATTACTACGACTAGCAGAACCAGAGCGTGTTCCCTCACTGCTGGTGCTGGAGCCTCCAAAGCTTAATAAATAATAGCGCATACAACAATACGGTTCACTTAAACCTTTTTTTATGAATTTAGTATTTCTGTACTATATTTAGATGCGTTCGCCTTGGGCATTCATGATAATTTTTTTGACTTAGGTGGACATTCACTACTGGTGTTGACAGTAAATAATAAACTACGTGGGATTTTGCAGCGAGATATATCAGTAGTGACGATGTTTCAAAATCCAACGATTTACTCACTAGCACAATATTTAAGTCAAGAACAACAATTTTCTTTTAGAGGAAAACGCGATCGCGTCAATAAGCAAATTGAGGCTATCAACCGCCAAAAGCAGTTATTGAGCAAACAAAATAAAAAGAATTATGAATAACGTTACAAATGTTCATTTCTTAGAAGGTATTGCTGTTATTGGAATGGCTGGTCGTTTTCCTGGCGCAAACAAATAGTATTTCCAGCTTTTAGCATAGCTGATACTCAACTAACCAAGAAATTGGTTATCGCTACATCAATGCAATGTTGTGCCCCTATCAACGTGTTTGTAGCATAAATTTTGTCAAATGGTATAATCTATATAATAATGATTATCATTATTATATTTTTTTCAGTTTGTCAAGGTGCAAACCAAAACCGTCTTCAGAAAACATTGTTTTTTATAATGTTTTAATATTTTTCACTTGTTACAGATGCATAAAAATAAAATATTTCTTCATGGAACTACAGTAGATTGCAAGCGTCTCCTAGCCTGATATAAAGCCGTTTTACTTACCAATTCTGAGTTCTGAATTCTTAACCCAACTTCCCACAAAAAAATAAAAAGAATTATCATAGGCGGTATTGATTATCCATAAGGTGAGAAAAAAGGAATTTAGAGTATGGTGGCTGACATAAGCACAAATTCAGTTCCCGTTACAGTTCTTACAGGTTATTTGGGAGCAGGGAAAACGACTCTACTTAATCACATCCTCACCTACGAACACGGAAAAAAAGTTGCCGTGATTGTTAACGAATTTGGGGAAGTGGGCATTGATAATCAATTAGTTATTGATGCTGATGAAGAAATATTTGAAATGAATAACGGCTGCATCTGTTGTACAGTACGTGGCGATTTAATTCGCATCATTGGCAATTTAATGAAGCGGCGTGATAAATTTGACCATTTGGTAATTGAAACAACAGGACTAGCCGACCCTGCACCAGTTATTCAGACATTTTTTGTAGATGAAGATTTGCAAAATCAACTGTCTTTAGATGCAGTGGTAACAGTGGTAGATGCCAAGCACATTTGGCAGCACTGGGATGCAGACGAAGCCCAAGAACAAATTGCCTTTGCCGATGTAATTTTACTTAATAAAACAGATTTAGTAAAATCAGAACAATTGGACGAACTAGAAAAGCGAATTCGGTCAATGAATGCGATGGCAAAAATCTATCGTACCCGCAACTCTGAATTAGAAATGAATGCTTTATTAGGCGTGCAAGCATTTGATTTAGAACGAGCATTAGAAATAGATCCAAATTTCTTAGGCGAAGATGCCCACCAACATGATGAAAGCGTCTTTTCTGTAGCTTTAGTAGAAAAAGGTGCAGTGGATGGAGAAAAATTAAACGCTTGGCTTTCTGAGTTACTGCGTACCCAAGGGCCAGATATTTTTAGGATGAAAGGCATATTAAATATCGCTGGTGAAGAAAATAGATTTGTGTTCCAAGGAGTGCATATGATATTTGATGGCAGACCCGATCGCCCTTGGAAACCTAACGAAACTCCAAAAAACGAACTAGTATTCATCGGTCGCAACCTTGATGCAGAACAACTCAAGCAAGATTTTATTGCTTGTTTGGCATAAATAAAAAGTTATAAATTAGGAGTTAGGAGTTAGGAGTTAGGAGTTAGGAGTTGGGAGTTGGGAGTTAGGAGTTAAGAGTTAGGAGTTAGGAGTTAGGAGTTGAGAGTTGGGAGTTAGGAGTTAGGAGTTAGGAGTTAGGAGTTACGAGTTGGGAGTTAGGAATTCAAAACTTCTCACTTCTCACTTTTAACTTCTCACTCCTCACTCTTCATTCCTCACTTTTAACTTCTCACTCCTCACTCCTCACTCTTAACTCCTCACTCTTCACTCTTAACTTCTCACTCCTCACTCTTAACTCCTCACTCTTCACTCTTAACTTCTCACTCCCCGTCTTCAAAGATATGAATTCCACAATCAGCCAATCTCAACAATTTGAACAACATTATTCAGGCATACTTGCAGATTATGTAACTGCGATCGCTTGGTCACCCCAAGGTGAAATCCTAGCAGCAATTTCCGCAGCAGGGGAAGTAGTACTGTGGAATAATGGTCAACTAACAAGCTTGCAAACTGTTAATGGTAAATCTGTAGATTGCCTTGCCTTTTCCCCAGATGGTAAATTTTTAGCTGTTGGCGGCCAAGATGGACAAGTCAAAATTTGGCAAGACACTGAATTAATCGCCACATTGCAAAATGCCCCTGCATGGGTTGACAAACTAGCTTGGAATTACACCAGTAACCAACTAGCTTTTAGTTTGGGGCGTTATGTCCAAGTGTGGGACGCAGATACTCGTGAGATTGTTGTCACATTGAATTTCGATAACTCATCAGTCTTGGGTATCGATTGGCGCATTGACGGCCAGTACTTAGCCATTGCTGGTTACAAAGGAGTCAAGATTTGGCATAGTCAAAACTGGGATGACGAACCATACATTTTAGATATGCCTACCGTCAGTTTAGCTATGGCTTGGTCACCCGATGGTAAATTCCTCGCTTCTGGCAACATGGATCGTAGTGTCACCGTTTTGGAATGGAACAATCCCGATCCTTGGGTGATGCGGGGTTTCCCTGGTAAAATTCGCCAATTAGCATGGTCAGAAGCTACTACAAACCTGGGTGCGCCAATACTAGCTTCTTCTAGCGTTGAAGGTATTGTGGTGTGGGAAAAATTAGAAGATGATAGCTTAGGTTGGGAAGCACGAGTTTTAACTAATCATGTGGATGTGATTAACGCCATCGCCTTTGCACCCAAAAGCTTCCTTCTCGCTTCAGCTGGTGCTGATGGCTGGTTGTGTTTGTGGAACAAAGCCAATGAAGTATCCCAAATAATCACAGGTGTCTCTGGAGGTTTTTCTAGCTTAGCTTGGCATCCCCAAGGCAAATTACTAGCCGCAGGCGGCGAGAAAGGCGAATTAATTATTTGGTCAGAAACTTTGCAACATTAGGAAAATAGGGGGCAAGGCATAAGCAGAATCAATGGTAACTCAGTACTTCGTACTGACCGCAGAGTATTGAACACCGTCAATTTATTAGCTATGCTGTATGAACAAAGGTATACTTCTGTAAATTTATGAACATAGCCAAACTGATTTTACTTGCCTGTCCTGCTTTTCTGGCATCTGTGTTAATGCTAGCCAATCCGGCACAAGCATCTAGTCTGAAATCTGCATATACTACACCAGCGATCGCAGTAGTATCGACACAAGAAATTCCTAGTTTGGCAGCACCACAATTGATTCAAAAATCCCATCAGATTATCGATCGACTCGGTTGCAGTTGTGCTAACTGTGTTTCAACACAGTTTGAGTTAATACAGGGCAAACTGCCATTTGTTGATTTTTGATCGGGTTAGGATTCATCAAAATTAATAAGGGCAAAGGAATACTTTGCCCTTATTAATTCTGATAACTGAAAATTTAGTGTTGTGATTTTAGTTAAAATCATTGGACTTCTTGCAGAAGTCGGGAAAAGGATAAGGGGAAAGGGGGAAAGGTTTGGTATTTTCCCTTTCCCCTTTAATATGCACCCCTTTTCCCACAAGAAAGAGTGCTTTTTGCACTCTTGTGCAAGAGGTTTATTTAACCATATACACCACTTGTTAAACCAATTTTGGAATGCATACAACTTGAAAATAGTAAAGGGTAAAGCCCAAAAGCTTTACCCTGTTTACTTTATAGCGGAGAGACAGGGATTTGAACCCTGGAATACGTTTCCGCATTACAGCATTTCCAGTGCTGCGCCTTAAACCACTCGGCCATCTCTCCAGATGTCACGATTTACAATCTTACAATACAAATCCAAAAAGTGCAAAGATAAAAAAAGATTTTTTAGGTTAATCTCAAAGTTTAAGTCTCAAAAGCCAAATTCAGATGTCCCGTAAATATACAATTCGAGTTCGCGATCGCGCCACTGGCAAAATATACACCCTAGAAGTGCCAGAAGACCGTTACATTCTGCACACTGCGGAAAAACAAGGAGTAGAACTGCCTTTTTCTTGTCGTAATGGGGCTTGTACCACTTGTGCTGTGAGAGTGTTGTCAGGAGAAATTTACCAACCAGAGGCCATTGGGTTGTCGCCAGAGTTACGTCGGCAAGGTTATGCCCTGTTGTGTGTGAGTTACCCCCGTTCCGATTTGGAGGTGGAAACACAAGACGAAGATGAAGTTTATGAACTCCAGTTTGGACGCTATTTTGCTAGAGGTCGAGTTAAAGCTGGTTTCCCCTTAGATGAAGAATAGGATTTTATTCGCGCAGAGGCAACAGAAGACAAGTGTTTCTTGGAAACTGGATACGAAAAATAGCTATTTTGGCTTGTCTATTGCTTTTGCTGAGTTGCCAAGGTAAAAATCAACTGCCAAACAATCAAGCACAGGTAAAGGTAGCGCGGGTAGTTAGCGGGCAGAGTTTGGAAGTTTTGGGTATGGCCGAACAACCAAACTTGATTTCCCAAGTGCGATTAGTGGGAATTGATGCACCAGATTTGCGACAACGGCCTTGGGGCGAACAAGCAAAAGAACAGTTAGAAAATCTAATTGGTAGTGGAGAACAACTAGTAACGCTGGAATTTGATTTAGAAGCAAAAGACAAAATTGGGCGAACTTTAGCTTATGTATGGAAAAATAAGATTTTGTTGAATGAGGAATTAGTCAAACAAGGGAATGCATTGTTCATTGCGCGATCGCCCAATCACAAATATGACCAACGTTTAGAACGTGCCCAACAATGGGCTAGACTCATGGGGCAAGGAATTTGGAACCCAGAAAAACCTATGCGCCTGACTCCTGCTGAATTTCGCCGTCAATATCTCTAGGGAGTGGGGAGGTAGCAACGCCTTGGGAAAAGGGGAAAGGTTAAAGGGAAAAGGAGGGATCTTTCTTTTGCCCTTTACGCTTTGCCCTTTGCCCCTTGCCCAATGACTAATAACTAATGACTAATAACTAATAACTAATAACTAATGACTAATCTACAAATTTTTCTGGATGTTGCGACAGAAGCGGCGTTAGCTGGTGGTGGTATACTCCAAAGCTATTTGGGTAAGTTAGAAGATGCAATTATTGAAAAAGGACGCCCTGGTGATTTAGTCACTGCTGCTGATAAAGCGTCAGAAGAGGTGGTTTTAGAAATTTTGCGTCGCCATTTTCCGCAACATTCTATTCTCGCTGAAGAATCAGGAAAATTAGGCGATGGTGAAAGTGAATACCTCTGGGCAATAGATCCTTTAGATGGCACAACCAATTATGCCCATCAATACCCATTTTTTGCTGTTTCCATCGGGCTGTTAATTAATGGTGTTCCCCAAGTTGGTGTCATTTATGACCCTTTTCACAACGAACTATTTCGTGCTGCTGCTGGTTTGGGAGCAACACGCAACCGCCGCCCCATCACAGTTTCAGCAACCTCAGAACTGAATAAAAGCTTACTGGTAACTGGATTTGCCTACGATCGCCGTGAAACCTCTGATAATAATTATGCAGAATTCTGCCACTTCACCCATCTGACTCAAGGAGTGAGACGCAGCGGTTCTGCATCCCTGGATTTAGCCTATGTTGCCTGCGGGCGCGTTGATGGTTACTGGGAACGAGGACTTTCACCTTGGGATATTGTGGCTGGTATCATTTTGGTACAAGAAGCTGGCGGTAAAGTCACCGCCTACGATGGCACTACCTTAAAAATTGAGTCTGGTAGAATTCTCGCCACAAATAGTCATATTCATAACACCGTAAGCCGCGAACTTTTACAGGTTCCGCCTTTGTCAGCGTGGAAGTGAGGGGATGAGGGAGATGGGGAGACAGGGTGAGAAGGGGAAAAGGTTATGGTTCGGCAAGCTCACCAACCAGGTTAAAGGGAAAAGGAATCAATTTAATCTTTCCCCTTTACCCCTTACCCCTTTCCCTTTCCCCATGCCCTGTTTGCCCCATGCCCTGTTTGCCCAATAAAAATGACAATTTGCTACTGACGGATCGCTGATGGAGCGAAGTAAACTAGAAAAAATCTAATTGCTCCTTTGGTGCAAACTGCTATATGTCTTTCAAAATAGATCGTGGATTATTTAGATATGATTTCATAGATCATCACGCAGTATTGTGCGTTCCAGTTGATGCGGATGTTAAAGATATTCGCAAACGCTATTTGCAAATTGCTCGGCGTTTACACCCGGATAGTAGTATTACTGAAAGTGCTGAGCAAAAACAGCTAGGTAATGAATTGTTATCGAAGTTGGTTAACCCAGCTTACGAAAAACTTGCTAACGAACGCACGAGAACAGAATATATTTTGATTTTGTCGCAAATGGGCAAACGTTTGCTACAAGAATCTACTTCGGTGACTTTATATACAGAATTAGGTAGACAGTTGGCTAATGCTGGTAATATCGATCATTCCTATAAAAGTGCGATCGCTAAACTTGCCCCAACGCAATATGATTCTTTAGAGCAAGCACTCCAAGTCATTGCCCAAATTAGTGAGTTGAATTTAGTCTACTTAATGCGGAGTGCAGTTAAAACATCCCCAACACCAACCCTTCAACCGAAAGTCAACTCAGCTATACCGAAGCCAGATACAGCAAAGCAGCCATCACCAGCGCCACCACCAGCACCCACAAAAGAAGACTCGGTTGTAGAACAGTATGTTCGTCGCGCTCAATCTTTGATTGACAAAAACCAATTTGCCCAAGCCAAAGTAGAATTACAGGAAGCTTTAAAGCTAGAACCGAAAAATAGTCACTGCCATAGCTTGATGGGAATGGTGTATTTGAAGCAAAATCAGCTAAAAATGGCAAAAATACACTTCGACAATGCCCTGAAATTAGATCCCAATGACCAAATAGCGTTGCAATGGAAACCTAAAATAGATAAAGCTTTAGGACAACAACCTACCGATCGTAAGGTGACTTCATCTCCTAATAATGGAGATAAGCAACCAGATAAATCTGGTAATGGTGGTTTGTTCGGTGGTTTGTTTGGTGGGAAGAAAAAATAATGGTGTATCAACCAGCAGCGGGAGCCAGGGATTTATTACCCTTAGATGTGGCGAAAAAACGCTGGATTGAAGATAGATTACAACAAGTGTTTCATCGTTGGGGATATCACAGGATTATCACCTCCACTTTGGAACGGATGGATACCTTGATGGCGGGAGAAGCAATCCAACGCCAGATGGTGATTCAACTACAAAATAGCGAAGACGATGAATTAGGCTTGCGTCCAGAATTAACGGCCTCCATTGCTCGTACTGTTGTGACTCGCATGGCAGGTGTAACT
The DNA here is from genome assembly GCF_014222165.1 of Nostoc sp. 2RC. Lineage (NCBI taxonomy): Bacteria > Bacillati > Cyanobacteriota > Cyanophyceae > Nostocales > Nostocaceae > Nostoc > Nostoc sp. 2RC. The sequence continues at coordinate 1,057 of NZ_JACKZU010000241.1, read as the reverse complement.
TATCCCCAACGGCTGTACTACAATGCCAACGTATTTCGCCGCACTTGGGAAAGTAGACATAATCGCCAGCAAGAGTTTTATCAAGCTGGAGTCGAGTTATTAGGTGCTGGTGGATTGCTAGCAAATGCAGAAGTACTGCTATTAGTGGCAGATTGTCTAGCTGCATTGGGTTTGCGCCAATGGCATTTAATTTTAGGTGAAGCGGGAATTACGCGATCGCTGCTGAATGCTTTTGGTGCTAACTTACAAGATAAAGTCCGCACCGCCATCGCTCATCTCGATCGCATCACTATAGATACCTTACCTCTGAGTGACGAACTACGCGATCGCGCCCGAATCATGATGGATCTGCGCGGGCCAAGTGCTGAAGTATTGGAAAAAGTCAGTAGCTTACAGCTAGATGAACAACAGCAACAGGCAGTAAATAACCTCAAATCCTTAGTAGAATTACTGGAATCAGAGAAACAATTCTCCTTAATCCTTGACCTGAGCTTAATCCAGACCATAGACTACTACACTGGTATTGTCTTTCAAGTTGTGAATGATACTGAATCTCAAGCGAGAATTTTAGGACAAGGTGGTCGCTACGACCAACTTTTGGGTCTATATCATCCCCAAGGAGAAAACATTCCCGGAATTGGTTTTGTACTCAACATCGAAGATTTGTACCAAGTTTTATTATCTACTGGGCAATTACCGCAAACAACGCCAGCTAGCAACTGGCTAGTAGTGCCAGAGACACCGAGTGCTGACGCTCCTGCCTTTGCTTACGCTCAAAAACTGCGAGATTCCACTCACTTGGTGCGAGTAGAAATGGATTTGCTTAGAACAGATGCAGACACCATCCGCCAATATGCACGCGATCGCGGCATTGCCCAAATCGCCTGGATCAAAGCTGATGGCTCACCCAAAATAGAATCATTGCGTTAAGTGAATTGGGCATGGGGCAAAACCCTCCGGGTAGGGAAAAGGGTAAAGGTGAAGGGGAAAAGGCAGGGTTATATTCCCTTTGCCCCTTGCCCCTTACCCTTTATCCTTTGCCCATTCTCCCTTCCCC
>NZ_JACKZU010000240.1:0-12438 GCF_014222165.1 Nostoc sp. 2RC | reverse complement strand
GGGGGAAAGGGGATGCATGTTTGGTATTTTCCCTTTCCCCGGTTGGTGAGCTTGTCGAACCATTAACATGTATCCCTTTGACCACAAGAGTCCAAAAAGCAATGCAAGCAAGAGGTCTAAGGTAGCAATCTTTCTTCCTTGTCTCCCCCCTCTCCCTTGTCTCCCTTTCTCCTCTAACCATAGCCGACCCCACTTAAATCGCTATACTATCTGTGGGAGGCTGTTCATTTAACCAGCCAGCTTCCACAGTTGTATTTTTCATAGCTTGCTGCACTATGTCCTTCTACAAAACCCCCCTGATTGGTTTAAAGGCTGACTCGTTTCGCCATCCATTAGACCTAGAATCTACTAATGCCCTCAAGCAGATACCAGGTATCGATATGTTGGTGCGAAATTGGTTAGGGCCAATGGCAGAGCAGGTTTTTTATGTGGAAAATATAGCCTCAAGCGTTCTGGTGGGTGAAAAGCAGCTACCTGATTTACACCAGCTGTTGTTAGAAGCTTGCAAAATCTTGGATATAGAGCCTCCCCAGTTGTACGTCCGCCAGCATCCGGCTCCCAATGCTTACACTTTTGCGGTGCGAGGTAAGCAGCCTTTTATTGTCTTGCACACATCTTTAATTGATATTCTCACACCAGAGGAAATCCAAGCGGTAATTGCCCACGAATTGGGACACCTCAAGTGCGACCATAGCGTTTACTTGACTCCTGTGAATTTATTAATATTAGCTGCGGCAATTGTCCCCAATGTCGGTGGCTTCATTGCCCAAGCAATACAAGCGCAACTTTTGGAATGGGTGCGCTGCGCTGAGTTTACCTGCGATCGCGCCGCATTGCTAGCAACCCAAGACCCCAAAGTTGTCATGTCGGTGTTGATGAAACTAGCTGGTGGTTCTCCGGCTTTAGCACCGCAACTCAACCTCGATGCTTTTGTTGCCCAAGCCCGTGCTTACGATGATATTAGCAAGACCGAACTCGGTGAAATGGTCAAAGCTGCCCGCACAGCCCAATTAACCCATCCAGTACCAGTGCTACGGGCGCGAGAAATTGACCGTTGGGCAAGCAGCACAGAATATCAATCTTTAATTCAAGGTCACGGACTCAAGCCTAAAAATGATGAAGTCGCACCCAAAGGCGGCTGGCGAAATTGGTAAATTTACTTAGAATTTTTTCTCAATTTTCCTTCACCATAGGGAAGTCCAAAAGATAAATGATTTCCTTAAAATTGTTAACTGTTAACTGTTGACTGTGAACCGTCAAAGGTCAACAATTAACAGTAGCAATAGAATATTTTTTTACTCGCAAGTCCCTCAAGTACTGGTACACCTAAAAAATCAATAGGTTCCTGAAGGATTTATCATAACTGTGGTGGGATTCAAAAATATCTCATTGCTTAATGCCCCATCGCTACCATGACAGCTGTACCCAACGAACATCGCTTTCAACCCATTAACCTGTTTGAGTACGAAAAACTCGCGAAAGACTATTTATCCCAAATGGCCCTTGACTACTACAGTAGTGGAGCCTGGGACGAAATCACCCTGCGAGACAATCGTACCGCTTTTGAGCGAATCAAGTTACGACCTCGTGTATTAGTCGATGTTAGCGATCGCCATCTCAACACCTCCATTTTAGGACAACCCCTGCAACTACCTTTGTTGATTGCACCGATGGCTTTTCAATGTCTGGCTCATCCGGATGGCGAAGTTGCTACGGCTTTAGCTGCGGCATCAGCTGGTATAGGTATGATTTTAAGTACAATGGCAACAAAGAGCATTGAAGAAGTAGCAAGTGCGTGCGAGCAATTTCCAGATTCGGTACGCTGGTTTCAGCTTTACATTCACAAAGACCGAGGATTAACTCGTGCTTTGGTAGAAAAAGCCTATAAATCAGGTTATAAAGCACTTTGTCTTACTGTAGATGCACCAGTGCTTGGACAACGGGAAAAAGATAGACGTAATGAGTTTGCTTTACCCTTGGACTTACATTTAGCTAATCTAGCAACTATCTCAGGGTTGGATATTTCCCATGAAAAAGGTGAATCGGGGTTGTTTACCTATTTTGCTCAACAGCTCAACCCAGCAGTCACTTGGAAGGATTTGGAATGGTTGCAGTCTATATCTCCACTACCCCTAGTACTCAAAGGAATTTTACGCCCAGATGATGCATTGCGGGCTGTGGAATATGGTGCCCAAGCAATTATTGTTTCTAATCATGGAGGCAGACAACTCGATGGTGCGATCGCTTCTTTAGATGCTCTGGCTGAAATTATACCAGCTGTCAATGGTAGGGTAGAAGTATTGTTGGATGGAGGTATTCGTAGGGGCACAGACATTCTCAAAGCCTTAGCATTAGGAGCAAAAGCTGTACTCATCGGACGACCCATTTTGTGGGGACTAGCAGTAGCAGGAAAAGCTGGTGTATCTCATGTCATCTCTCTTCTGCAAGATGAGTTAAACATCGCAATGGCGCTTAGCGGCTGTGCCAAGCTACAAGATATTGATGCTAGTTTATTAAAGTTTACACGTATTTAAGCGATAAACTTCAATTGAACCGTATTGGCTTACATTCAAATCATCGCCTGGTGGGTAAAAAAGTAAAATCCAGATATGCGTTTATTATCAAGTTATTCATCACAACAAAACTCTGAAAATCAATTTTGATATTTGTTGTTGCAAAATTAGTAAATAGAGTATAATAGTGAAGTTGAATATTAGGGCGGGTGGCGAAACTGGTAGACGCACCACACTCAAAATGTGGCGACCTTGCGGTCATAGGAGTTCGATTCTCCTCCTGCCCACTACCAAAACAGTTAATGTTATAGTGAGTGATTGTTATTATCAAGTCGCTAAAAATTACGTCGCGATCGAAGAATAATCAATAAATTACTTGGAATTTATGTTATATTATGTAATATAGTACAGCACATGATATAAAAGTAAATAACCACACTTACAAAACAACATATCTACTAGAAAAGTCACAGTTTTATAGTATTCTTTGTCTTTCGTACTTAAATATTGAATATCACAAGAGGTAAAAGGTTATGCGACTCAAAAGATGGGAATCTCCCCGTAAAGAAGGGAGGAATGATAAGGGTAGAGGCGGTTCTGCCAGGAAGCGACAACTCAAAAAGCAAAGACAAATGTTAAGACAAAAACTCAAGGAAAGTAACAAAGCTAACCAAAACAAAAATAATACAGCAGGGGAAGATAAATCCATCTTCCCCTTATTTTTTGCCTGTTACCTTCAACAAAAATTAAAATTATGTATTTTAAACACAGGCTTTGAGTTTAATCTGTAATAATAAAGAAATAATAAAACTTTTTTAGCAGAAAAATAAGTATAATTTAGATTTTTAACTCAATTGCATACTTAGGTGCCAAAATTATGACAGTAGGTTTATAGTATTTTTACTGTTACAAAAATCAAGAGTAACCAATATTACATAATACAAAATATAATCTTTGAGAAGTTTATCGAAATTGTAATGCTTAGATGAATCAATTAAAAATTAATTATGAAGGAAACATGAATTTTATCAAACAGCCTCTGAAATCCTTTGGTTATACCAGTAAACTAAAACACAGCAACGAATAATTCTAGTATTACCAGAAAAGCCAAAAAGTGTATAGAGAAGGCAATTGCACCTCCATGTGTTAGCTTCCAAAGATAACACAAGCCTAAAAAAGGCCAGGAGTTATCTAATCTGAATTGTTCAATATTCGGAATGGTCTAGGTAATCTATGGATTCTTTTATTGGACACAGGAATTATTTATGGTGGCAAGAGTGCTTCTACCTACTCAAAAAGTACTTGATTTTCCTATTACGGCTCTACGCTTTCACGACCAGGTGCAAACAATAATCAAATGGGCCAGTAAGCGTGAGAGTAGAAGTGTATATGTAGCAAATGTACATATGCTGATTGAAGCTCACTGGAATCCAGAGTTTGCTAGTCTATTACGAAATGCAGATATAGTTACCCCAGATGGTATGCCTCTTGTGTGGATGATGCGGAAAATGGGAGCCATCCACCAAGACCGCGTAGCGGGGATGGATATTTTTCTGGCTTTGTGTCAGTTATCTCAAACACAAAATCTCAGTATTTTCTTTTTAGGTTCGCAAACAGAAATTCTTTCGAGGATGGAAAAAAGGTTAAAGCGCGAATTTCCTCAAGTAAAGATAGCGGCTATGGAACCTCTACCGTTTCGTCCTTTGACTCCAACTGAAGATGAAGCTTTGATTAAAAAAATTAACTCTAGTGGTGCAAATGCTGTTTTAGTATCTTTGGGATGCCCAAAACAAGAAAATTGGATAGCTCAACACAAGGGCAAAATACAAGCTGTGATGATTGGACTGGGTGGAGTTTTCCCAGTTTATGCAGGAATCCACAAACGCGCACCCCGTGTAATTCGAGACTTAGGACTTGAGTGGCTATATCGATGGATTCAAGAACCACGTCGGCTTTTTGGTCGCTATTCTAGAACAATTCCACTCTTTATATGGCTAGCTACTAAGCAATTACTTTCATCAAGTCGTATTGTAGCTGTCTTCCTGCAAGAAACTGGAGACTAAGAAAGTAAAAAATATAAATGTGTCTATGCTCTTATAAGCAATTATTAGCGAATTTATACATCAACTAAACTCGAACAATATAACTAGCGATATATTTAATACTGAAATTACAAAGACTCACTTCTCAAAGAATTTTATGGACAAAAGTTTATTAAAAAATAATAAAACTACAAAAATGTTATGGTAGACTCTTATTCAAGGTTGAGCTTTAAGGAATAAAAATACACTAGTACTCCAGTAAGTACACATTAATAGATGCTGAAATTGTATTAAATTTTTCAAAGAATCCTTACACTTAATTACATTGCAGATACTTGAATGAAATTATCCCAATATTTATTTATCAAATTAATCACATGGTCTAGAAAGTTGCGATGGTCAACCAAACCAAGTAGCTTCTATAATTATTTTTTTCGTCCTAATTCCTTGAGTTAATAAACAAACACTAGCTTTAATTACTCAGCATCTTCATACTGGATTGTGCAAGATTTTGATTGATCCAAGATGCACAACTGCTGAGATTTTGATTGCCAGTGTTTGTCAGATTTGACATACAGAGAACTAGGAAGTTTAATTGCTTGCGTACCATCAAATTAGTCCTGAATTCATATTAGATTGCAGAGAGCAAAAATGAAAATTGGAATTTTAACTTTTCACCATGTCACCAATTATGGAGCAACACTCCAAGCTTGTGCGCTTTGGACTTTCCTTAACAGCCAAGGCTATGATGTTGAAATCATAGACTATCGACCCCTAAAAATAGTATGGAAATACTTGAGACCTTTAATTCCCCTGAAAAAGCCTGAAAAAATCTTTGTGAACATTCCCAGAGCTTGGAAAATGAGACGGTTTTTACTTTCTCTTGTCAAATTGAGTCCGAAAAAATTCTATGATAAAAAAGGCTTAGAATACTATCGCGATAAATATGACGTAGTAATATGTGGCAGCGACCAAGTATGGTGTCTAGATTCCTTTAGAGGTTTTGATTCTGCTTTTTTTTTAGATTTTATTAATAAAGAAACTACTCGTAAAATCAGCTATGCTGCTAGTTTTGGAAATACGGTAAAGCTAGGAAATTACCGCGAAACAATTTCCAATTTAATTGCTCAATTTGAAACTATTTTAGTTCGTGATTCCAATAGTGCAAATATTATTAATAACGAATGTAACCAAAAAGCTATAAAAGTTTTAGATCCTACTTTTTTAATTGAATATGACAAAATTAAAACTCCTCCAAAAATCCCAGGTAAATATATTTTGTTATATTTTCATGATGAAATAGAACCAAAAGAAGCAGAATTTATCAAATCATTAGCAAAATCTGAAAATCTTACAATAGTTTCAGTAGATGAACCCAAGGAAATAGCACAGATAAATTTAGAAAGTGCTAGTCCAAAAGAGTGGTTAGGACTGTTTAGTGAAGCATCTTACATAGCCACCAATACTTTTCACGGCACTATATTTTCTATTATTTTTCAAAAACCTTTTAATGTATTTCTGCGTAGTGATAAACAGAATAAAGTTGCAGATTTGCTGAAGAATTTAAATTTGGAAAACCGCATATTTTCTTTCAATGAACAGCCAACTCGCGAAGAAACTTTTGATATTGATTATGCGTCAGTATCAAAAATATTAGACTCAAAAATACTAGAATCGAAACAACATTTACTTCAAGCGATTTCACCACAAACAAGTAATGATTATACAAGTAAGGCGGTATTGAATCAGGAGTTAAAATAATTAAAATGTCTAATTTGAAAATTGAATCTTTAACATCAAATAATCTTTCTCACTACAGAACCCAACATAACTTTCAGCGAGTAGGAGAGATTAATAGTATTGAAGAACTACAGGAATACTGTAATTGGGCCAAAGAAAATAAAGTCAATATTTACATAATTGGAAATGGCTCTAACACGTTGTTTGCCAGAAAGAATATCCAATCATTGATATTGAAAAATAAACTACCCAAGTACATAAAAACTCTAGGTGATAACAGAGTAGAAGTGTCTTCTTCTGTTTCGATTATGGAGGTATTAAAACACTGTTACCAAAACTCCGCGGACTCTTTTTATTATCTGGCGTCTGTGCCGGCAACTATTGGTGGTGCATTGGCAATGAACGCTGGTAGGGGAAGGCAACATGGATGTACAATATATGACTTTGTGGAAAGTGTAACATTCTTTGAAGACGGTTCAATAAAAACACTTGATAACAGTCAAATTGTACGAGATTATCGACAAACTATATTTACTGGTGTCCACTCCAAACTAATATTGAGTGCAGTTTTTAAATTTGAACCGCAAACATTCACAGAAAATCCTATAGTTTCCAGACAACATTGGGCAAAAAAACATCAAGATAATACAGCACCCAACTGTGGTTCAGTATTCAAAACTGCTAATTTCAAAATACTGAGTAAGCTTAGAGGAATGTCCATTGGCAAAGCGATGTTCTCAGCTAAAACAACTAATTGGATACTGACTAAATCACAAAATAGCTATGCAATACTTTTGTTGATTAAAATGGCTCAATTTTTACATTTTGTCAGCGGGCAAAAAATTGAACTCGAAGTAATTGTCATCGATTAATCAATTGGTGGTAAAAAATGTCAGAATTTAGCACCCAGGAGTCAGAAATCAGAATTTAGAGGCATCTACTACAATAGTACACTGGTTAATCAAATATTTTTCCTCATTCTTAGGACTTACGCAAAAACTCTCTGAAACTCTTATTTCTACCCTTCTCCTGACGGAGACGCTACGCGTAGCTTGCTTCCACGAAGTGGTACGGGAACGCCTTCTCTTCTCTACGAGACGCTAAGAGCGAACGAGACGCTACGCGAACGGCAAATGTGTACTTTGCGTCCTTCTCTAACGAGACGCTACGCGAATGCGGTAGCCTGCGGCAAGCCGCTCCGCGTCTATGTTTTTTCATGATTTTGCGTAAGTCCTCATTCTTTAACCCTTCTGGCTCCTGAATTCTGATGCCGTTTCTTGATGAGGCTATGCCAAATATTAGATTTTTTGAACGTATAAGTACGCTGATGTTAATTTGCTATATTCCAAAATAATTAGGCGCATCTTCATAGAGAATTGGCTTTTCGGTAAACCAAGGTTTGTGTCATCGCTTCAAACACTCACTGCTTGACTCTAGGATTGTCAAAAATTCACCTACTAAAATCAACGATAAAAGTACTTGACACAAACCCATGACTAGCTGCTATATTAGGTAGGGTGAACTTGTTGGGGCGTAGCCAAGTGGTAAGGCAGCGGGTTTTGGTCCCGCCATTCCTAGGTTCGAATCCTAGCGCCCCAGTAAATAAAAAGACAGGTGCTTATGCCTGTCTTTTTGCATTTGGATTCAAACAACTTAAAATACATGACTCGAACAATTACTTATCAGGCGACTTCAGAGCTCGATCTAGAACTTGCCTAGCTTCTTGTGCTTTAGCTCGTGCTTCTTGGTAACGCACATTAGCTTGAGCAAAATTTTTCAGAACTTTAAAGCCTTCCTTGAGGCGAGTAATTTCCTCTTCACTCACTGATTCGTCAGTGAACAGAACATCAACTGCTTGACGAATTTCCAAGGCTTCAGTTCGTGATTCTTGAACTTTCAGCTTGAGCGTTGCTAGATTACTCAGAACTTGCACGGCTTGGGTAATGGCATCCTCACCGTTAGCAGTATCAACACTTGGCTCTTTAACCTCAATTAATTGTTGGGGGCCAAATCCTTCTTCTAGTTCCGTGGGTAACTTACCTGCATCCATCAGTTCCATTAACTGATCCATTGCTTTGTCACGGGCTTTAGCTGAATCTTTACCAGAAACAGTGAGGATAATTTCTGGGCTTTGGGCGAGAGTATACTGAACCATATTTAAGCAAAAAATTTGCTGGTTAATTAAACCAAGGACAATAATTATAACATGTTGCGTGTCATCTTATTTGTTGGTTTATTTATGCCGGAGACGAGGGATTTAAAATAAAACTTTATACTTGAAAAGAAAGAGTATATTTATTTTCGCAGGAGGGGAGAGGAATGACTCTCAATCCCACCATTATGCAAGCAGTGGAACAGATGGGTTACCGTGTCACCGTTGGTGATGTGGCAATTCAGGCAGGATTGAACGTGGCTGAAGCTAATCAAGGTTTATTGGCATTAGCATCTGAAGCTGGCGCACATTTACAAGTAGCAGATTCAGGTGACATTGTTTACCTATTTCCAAAAAATTTTCGCACAATTTTACGTAATAAATATTTCCAGTTACGATTACAGGAATGGTGGAAAAAAGTTTGGAATGTTCTGTTTTACCTGATTCGGATTTCTTTTGGAATTTTCTTAACTGTTTCCATAGCCTTGATAACTATTACCATCATTATTATCATGACCGCTGCCAATTCAGACCGTGACAGCGATAACGGGAGCAGTAATTCCGGTGGTGGATTCTTCTATTTCCCAAATTTATTTTGGTATTTTAGTCCAGATTATGACACTCACTACCAACAACGGCGAGATGAAAGGCGACAACAAAGCGATTTAAATTTCTTTGAAGCTGTGTTTTCGTTTTTATTTGGTGATGGTAATCCTAACGCTAATTTAGAAGAACGTCGCTGGCAAGAAATTGCTACGGTAATTAGGAATAATCGTGGTGCAGTGGTAGCTGAACAAATTTCCCCGTATCTTGATGACATTGGGGAGGAATATCAAAGAGATTACGAAGATTATATGCTGCCGGTTCTGACACGATTTAATGGACAACCATCCGTTAGCGACGAAGGACAAATTGTATATTACTTCCCAGAGTTGCAGATAAGTGCAGCCAAAAAGCGTCGTCGTTCAATAGCAGTTTATTTAGAAGAATTTCCTTGGCGTTTTAGTGCTGCAAGTTCAGGACAAATTATGCTGAGTGCTGGCTTGGGGATACTCAATTTTGTTGGTGCTTTAGTATTGGGAAATTTATTAGCAAATGGCACCGCTGCTGCTCAAATAGGTGGACTAGTGGCTTTTGTCCAAGGAATTTATTGGTTGCTATTGGCTTATGGAATTGGTTTTTTAGGCATCCCATTATTGCGTTATTTTTGGATTCAGTGGCGGAATCAAAAAATTGCTGCCCGCAATCGCGATCGCCTTTCTCGCGCTAGGCTATTAGCAAGCGCGGATAGTTCTTTGCAGCAAAAGCTGGATTTTGCTCGTCAATTTGCAGCAGAAAAATTCATTGGCGATGAGGATTTGGTTTACTCCACCGAAACCGACTTACTAGAACAGGAAGTTGAACGTTCTGCACAAATTGATGCTGAATGGCAACGGCGGTTGGATGAATCTTGAGGAAGAATTCAGAATTCAGAATTCAGAATTCAGAATTTAAGACTTGGAATTGAGGAGTGCAAAAATTTTCGGAATTAGTTAGGACTTCGGGACTGACAAATAAAAAATATCCAATTAACTCTTGTCAGGTGGGCATCTCGCCCATCCTACTTTCGGGTATCATATAAAACTATGGTGGAGAAACTTTTCAGAGATTTTATCAGTCTGGTTCTCCAAATTCTGCAAGAATACGCCAATGTCATCTTCTGCTCAAGGTATTCCTGGGTTACCAGATTTAACACATCCGACTGAACTTGTGCAATTTGGAACTCAAGCACTTACAGCTTCAGTATTATTAGTATTTTTAGTTATAGCTTTGGGAATTGCGATCGCTCTGGTGAGTTTTTCTCTACGTCGCCATCAAACCGAAAATGTGATTGTCATTGGTGAATGGGCTGTTCGTTATTCCCAACTTTTACGAGGATTACAACATTTAACTTTAGTGTTAGTTCTCTTAGTGCCGGGATTTTTTCTCTGTTCAACTTTGAGCAACCGCTACCATCACTGGGAACAAGCAAAGGTGGCTCAAGTGGTGGAAAGCGTCGCCGGTGAAAAACTCGAACAGTCTGCTCCTCAAGTACGCTACTCTATTCAAGAGCCATATTCTTACACCACCCAAGTCAACGGCAAGATAGTTAAGGTCAATGATACGCGGGAAGTTACCCGCTTTTTAACGTTGGGTGGTTCGCAAATTCAAGTCAAACTCGACCAAAGCGTAGATGTTCCCGGTCGCAGTTCAATTTATCGCGTGGAATACACTGCTGATTATAAAGTAGTTAACCAACTCAACAATGTTAATAATTTTTTCTTTGAAGCACCGCCACCTAATGGCTATTCGCTGCTTGCTAGCTACAAAGTAGAGCGTGACGGTACTAGATTACAACAAACCAATCCTGGGGATTATGGCTTTCCCTTCCGTCTGCAACCAGGGGAAGCAACCACTTTTCGAGTTACCTATCAAGCTCAAGGAGGGCCGCGTTGGGTTTACAGCGCCGAAGGGCAGTTGCTTTCTAACTTCCGCCTCACAGCAATTGCTAACTTTGCTCCTGCTGATTTCGCCAGTGGTATTGTACCGAATGAGATTAAAGTTGATGGACGCAGCACTCAATTTACTTGGATATTTAACGATAATGTTTCAGTGAAAAATCCATTTGGAGTGTTTACCAACACCGAACCAATTCGTCACACTGGTATCATTCCCAGACTGTTATTGCTAGCACCAGCGATATTTTTGTGGTGGATATTATTGTTATATTTATCACTGCCCATGAGTTTTAAAAATATCGCGATCGCTGGTAGTATTTTCTTTGCTTGTCTATTAGCTTTGACCTATCTGGCTCGCTTGATAAATCCTCAGCTGGCTTGGACTTTCATTTCCACGATTTTATTGTTTTTAACATGGGGATTAGGCGCTAGCCGTAGTACTTCCCTTGCTGCTATTATTTGCACTATTGCTGGAGCAGTATTACCCATCTTTGGATTATTAGTACCCTTTAGCGGCCTCACCCTCAGCGTCGCCGGTTTACTTTCCGCCGTTTGGCTAGCAGTTCGTCACTGGTACGGTTGGTTCACTTTGCACCCAGAAGACCAAAGATTACAGATACAGAGAAACGGTAGAGATTAATACGAATTCAAAATTCAAAATTCAAAATTCAAAATTAAGAAAGCTGAGAGAACAAGGATTTTACAGTGAACAGTGGGATATTTTTTATGGCTAAATTATCCTAAGGGCACAACATTGTTGTGCCCCTACTGTGGTATGTTCAAGTGCAAATTGCTGTAACTGTTCATCTATCGTTGAGGTGATGAGAGTCATTAGCTAGATATGGTATTGCGGTAATCTGGTTATGATAAGCAAACTTTTAGCTAACAATATCTATGGATAACGATTTACTAACTTTCTTTGCAGCTGCTGGGTTACTGATTCTCTATCTCATCTTCTCCGCATTGACAGAAATGGGTACAAAACTCCCTTGGAAGAAATAAGCTAATGGAGTGATGAATTGAGGAATTGAAAGTTTGTAAAATCAAAAATACAGCAGAATTGTGAATTTAAAATTACAATCGGCTCTGTGCTAAGTTACAAGAGCTAGATAAAGATTTACACTTCTCAACCTCATTGGTCTTGGAAAAAACTATAAACATCTATTAGGCTGGGCTATTATATTTAATTGATTGAGAGAATGGCAAATGAGCGACCCACACAAGAACCAAATTAAAATTGAGCCAGCAACCCTCGTTTTGATTGTGTCTATCTTAATACTTTTGCCTCTGCTAGTTGTTGGGTTTTTCTCGCAGTGAAACTATTTAATGTCGTTTTAGCCTTTCATAGACGTTTGTTGATAATACGTCAACCCGTACTGTAGGGGCACAGCAATGCTCAGTGGTGTCAACTTAACGTGAAACCCTGATAAAAACGTAATGAGCGAGTTCTAGTCACTTACTATCAAGATCCGCGTTACCCCCCCCCGGCTTTGCTGACGCAAAAACTCCCCCCC
>NZ_JACKZU010000023.1:0-40740 GCF_014222165.1 Nostoc sp. 2RC | reverse complement strand
TCCCCCATCGCCCCACCCTTACGGCGCTGGGTTCGGTGACTGTGTATGAGCCTTATCCAATTCTTCTAAAATGTCTTTGTCGAGAACTACATCGACACTTTGGAGATTTTCTTTGAGTTGTTCGAGTGTTGTGGCACCAATAATTGTGCTAGCTACAAACCAACGACTCCGCACAAATGCTAAAGCTAGATGTGCTGGACTCAGTTGATGGCGCTTGGCAATATCCACATAAGCTTTTACTGCTTCATTTACTTTTGGTTTCAGATAGCGCTGACCAAAATTTTCAAACAAACTTACTCTTGCTTTCTCTGGTTTGCCGTTTAAATATTTACCAGTTAAAAAGCCAAATGCTAAAGGACTATACGCTAGTAATCCAATTTGTTCGTAATAAACTGCTTCTGCTAAGTGTCCATCAAATACTCTATTGAGTAAATTGTAGGCATTTTGAATGGAAACAATTTTGGGCAATCCTAACTGTTTGGCAATGTTACTAAACTGGGTGACTCCCCAAGGAGTTTCATTACTCAAACCGATATAGCGAATTTTCCCTGCGTTAATGACATCGCGGAAAACTTCTAGCTGTTCGGCAATGGGAACTGTTTCGCCTACTTGAGTTGGATCGAAAACTGTTTGTCCGAATCGTGGCACGTAGCGATCGGGCCAGTGAATTTGGTACAAATCTATATAATCTGTTTGTAATCTTTTAAGGCTATCATCTACAGCTTGTTTAATATTATCGCGGTCAATTGCTTTGGCTCCACCACGTACCCATTTAAAGCCTCTACCAGGCCCTGCAATTTTAGTAGCGACAATAAGTTTATCCCTTTGTTGATGCTTTAACCATTCACCAATGTAAGTCTCAGTTAATCCATAAGTTTCAGCACTTGTAGGGACTGGATACATCTCAGCCGCATCAATAAAATTGACTCCTTCACCAATAGAATAATCTAGCTGCTGATGTGCTTCTTCGATGGTGTTTTGCTGTCCATAGGTCATGGTGCCCAGACAAATTTCAGAAACTTTTAAGTCACTATTACCAAGTTGGTTGTACTTCATATTATTGAATCAATTTTCAGTCTAATAGAATGGTTTTTCAATAATTTATATAAAATAAATTATTCTATAGCTATGCAACTTTAATATAACTTTGCCACACTATATTTGCTAAAGAATAAACTAACCATGCAGTGGTAGTTTCTGCCATAAAACTACCAATCATAGATATCATTTGTCCGCTAAAAAATAGCCGGAAATTTCTAGACTCGAAAGATTGTAAAGTTTGCATTACATTCATTTTGAAGAAATGTTTAATTTAGACTTTATTTTTCCATACAAATTCCTTATTTATAATTAAAACTATTCTGGCAGTTAACTAATAGATAAATCTCTGCAAAATACTTATCTAATCAACTCTGGTAAAGCCAATTCCAGTTAATCTTAAAGCACTATATAGCAATCCAAAATGATTTGTAAAATATTACATCTGAGAATTGTTGACTGTTAAAACCAATGCTGTTTATGGTTGCATAGATTAATTAGATATGTAAACTAAAATTGAGCAAGAAAAAGTCCCAAAATGTAATAAAAAATACTTGCTTTTATTAAGTTTTCGTGGATATGGACTTTTTTAGCCTCAGTTATACTACGGTAAATATATACAATTGCAGTAGTATATCAGAAAGTCTTAAGATTCTTCTAAATCAAGTCTTCATAAATGTTCATAGATGCTACTGGCAGCATTAGCACAGCAAGTTAGTTTTGTAATTGGCAATGAGATGATGTGAAGTTGCAGTCAAAGTATACAGGACTTACGCAGGCTTGATTGCCTGTTGGGACTGGTTGTAAGGGTTTTAGGGACTTGCAACTTAAAAAACATTCCATCGCATTAAGGGCAGTTCTTAGCACAATACAGTCCAGATAAGGGACTTCCAAGTAAAAAAATATTCCACACAAGACTGTTAACTGTTGACCGTTGACACTTAGCAGTCAACAGTCAACGACCTAAATTGGAACAATTTATTTTTTGGAGTTCCCTAAGCCTGTTTTTTCTGTTCCCCATTCTTTATTCCCTTGCTTCCACAGACGAAGAAAGCAATGAGGAATTTGCTAGCAGTAAAAAAGTTTTTCTGAAAATTGCTATAAAATATACACAGGATAAATACAGAGAAAAACCAAGTAATTCTCTGTCAGCACTCATTTTTTGATATACAGGAACGCATTATGGAATATCTTGCTTATTCCCACATGTTTATTGCTCAAGAAGAGGCATCTAAAAATATTGAATATCAACTTCCTAAACCTGAATTTCATTGGCGAAAATCTCTGAAATCTTCTGTAGTTATTACTAAAAAACAAGCATCCCCAAACAGTAAATATCATTTCCTCAAGTCTAAATTCAATTGGAAAAAACTTCTTAAATCTTCTGCTTGGTTAGCTTTAGCTGGTGTTGGTGTATTACTGATTGCTGTCAGCCAAATTCAAGTCACTTTTGCAGCATACGTCAGAACTAACGGCAGTTGTTTGCGTATTCGTACAGGCCCAAGCGTTAACTATTCCTATGTAGATTGTGTAAAAAATGGCACTCCACTTCCAGCAATTGAAGGCTATGAAAATGGTTTCGCTAGGCTTTCTACAGGTAGATATGTTTTTGCTCGATGGGTTGGTAATAAACCTAATAGTCCGACTGTGAATAGACCTGGTGGGGTTGGTGGTTCATTTATTCTCACTCCTGGTTCTAGAGGTCAGCTTGTCAGAGATGTTCAAACAGCTTTGGGTAACCTAAGAGTTGATGGAATTTACGGGCCAGAAACTGTTCGTCAAGTACGCAATTTTCAAGCAAGTAAAGGTTTACTTGTAGATGGCATCGTCGGCCCTGAAACTAGATTAGCTCTGGGTATTTAATACTAATTTGAAAAAAGAATCAGACACACGTATCTTAGGGGTGTAAAGCTTTGCGCCCCTGTAGATTTTCGATCTGTTGTAAAGATTTTTTATTTCTAATACCAATTTGAAAAATGATTGCGACAGATGTATAGCCAAAAGCGATTACTACTAACTGTTTCACAATCCAAAATCTAAAATCTAAAATCCAAAATGGTATAAATTACGTAACTCTTATCATATTCATATAAATTAGCACTATCGTATAGTCCGTTATAAAGGTAACGTACTATACAAAATTGCTTTCATTTGCTTACGGCATTGAAGAATGCACCCTAATAAATAGAAACTTGGGATTTTGTTTAATTTAGTTTTTTAAATTGCTGTTGATAATCAAAGACCCAAGTACTTTTGGACAATCTCCAAGATGCGTTCTGCTGCATGACCATCACCAAAAGGATTAATAGCATTTGCCATTGCTTCATAGGCGGCTTTGTTACTGAGTAACTCGCTAGCAGCTGCAAAAATATTTTTACTTTCAGTTCCTACAAGTTTGGCTGTACCTGCTGTAACAGCCTCTGGTCTTTCTGTGGTGTCTCTTAAAACTAGTACTGGTTTTCCCAAGCTGGGGGCTTCTTCTTGCAATCCACCAGAGTCAGTGAGTAATAAGTGCGATCGCCCAATCGCTCCCACTAATTGACCATAATCGAGAGGTTCTGTCAAGAAAATTCTCTGATGATTTCCTAAAAGTTGTTGTAATGGTATTCGCACTGTGGGATTGCGATGTAATGGTAACAGCAATGCTGTATCAGGAAACTGGTCTAAAATTTGTAAAAATCCCGCCGCAATACTTTCTAGTGGTTCTCCCCAATTCTCCCGACGATGTACCGTTGCTAACAATACACGATATGAATTCCAGTCTAAGCCCGGTACATCACAGTTAACTTGAGTTGCAGCCACATTCAACAAAGCATCAATTACAGTGTTACCAGTCAAGTGAATTTCACCTAAAACACCAGAACGCTGCAAATTTTCCACAGCCCAAGGAGTTGGCGCAAAATGCAACTGAGTAATTTGAGAAATCAACCGCCGATTAGCCTCTTCTGGGTAAGGATTGAATATATCATCAGTTCTTAATCCGGCTTCTACATGACCAACAGGAATTTTTTGATAAAAAGCTGCTAAAGCTGCGGCAAAAGCTGTAGTAGTATCTCCCTGCACCACCACCAAATCAGGTCTTCTCTGTCGAAATAATGCATCTAAACCTTGTAAACTCCGACAAGTAATATCATTTAAAGATTGCTGAGCTTGCATAATTTCCAAGTCATAATCTGCTTTGATATTAAACAGATCCATAACTTGCTCAACCATTTCGCGATGTTGTCCAGTTAAAATTACTTGGGATTCAAAATCTGAACATTTTTGGAACACCTGAATCACCGGAGCTAGTTTAATCGCTTCCGGACGAGTACCCAAAATAATGCAAACTTGCTTTCGATTAGTCATTTTTCCGTTGAAACTTGTCAAAGCTATAGTCAACGGTCTACGCTCAATAGTCAATAGTCAACAGCCAATCATCACAGAAACCATAAATATCAAAGTATAAATCACAAAAAACCTGAAAAAACGTGGCTTTATTGGGCGTTGGGCATTGGGCGTTGGGCATTGGGCATTGGGCATTGGGCATTGGGCAAAGGGCAAAGGGTAAAGGACAAAGGGCAAAGGGCAAAGGGCAAAGGGCAAAGGGCAAAGGGCATGGGGGAAGGAGGAAAAAAAAGATCCCTCCTTTTCCCTTTAACCTTTCCCCTTTTCCCAAGGCGTTGCCATCCCCCTCATCTCCCCAGTCAACCGTCAACCATCAACCGTCAACCATCAACAACATCCATCTAAAATGAAAAAACCCGGCTTAACCGGGCAGACGCACTGTTTGTCGAATTTAGTTGTAATGACTAGAAATGATTAGATTTTGATTTCACAGGTTAAGGGGCAAGATGCATAAACAGTAGTCTGCGTTTGGTCTACTTCTCCATGCAACCAGCTTAACCATTTAACATCGCTAGGATGAACTCCTCTTGCAGTTAGTACACCCGCAGCAAATACAACTGCCAGAACATTGAACATCACTAAACAGCCTGCAACCAATAAAACTGCACTAACAGGCATTACAGATTGTAAAACAATCGACAACAGACATCCGACCGTAGCCATTAAAACAACTAATGGGAAACCGACAACCAGCAAGCATACTGCCAATGTGAAAGTCCATATTAAAAAGCTTTTAATCATCATCAAGGAGTAGGTCTTTCCTAGATTAGAGCTCTGAGCCGAAACCATGACTTTTCCTCCCAAAAATACACAGCAAGTTTTAATTTTCAGTTTTTTTACGCTTTTTGCGAATAAACTGAATCATTTAGTGAAGTTCAGTATATAAAACCTAATTAGGAAAATGAGCATTTTTTTACTAAACTTTACAGTTAATTTTTTGTAATTATGAATGTAAAGTCAAGTTGCTTTTTATTCAAAAACCTTGCTTCTTTCATCTGTCTTCAGGAGTAGAAGCTAAAAGGCATCAGCTTTTAACTTTGATCCCCAGGACATCACCCTGATTCAGCTTAACATTTCTTATAAAAATTAGTACTTCTTCTCATAATTTGTAGATTGGCTAAATTCATCAACTGCTAATGGTTTGTGTTGTTAACTGCTAGCAATTAAACGCGATAGTTGCAATTAATTTCTCATTTAAGAGAATTAGAATATTTACTAGCTAATTTTGAAGTGCCACATAAAACTTTTTGTTTTAGAGTATTTACTGAGTAGCGATTAGCCTTGAATGTGTTAAACCAGGTTATACAGGCTAAATAATTTTTATTAAATTTCCAATTAGTTAAATCGCCGATAAAAAAGATACAAATTGAGGGGGATGAAATGTATTGACCGTGGTTCTAGAGTTTCAATCGCCTTGCATTGCCTTTAAGCCTTGTATGCCAGACTCTTTCAGAACTCATCTGAAGAAGTTATTTGACTTCTCACTAATTCCATTTCTGAACTGCCAAATGTGAAGATATATGACAGAATCACAGTCTCCATTAAATTCTAATTCTGCTACCGGTCGTAACGTGCCACCAGCACCACCACCACCTCCACCAGGTATGAGTACGCAGCGCCAAATGACACAAACATTGGATATGAGCGCTAACTCTCCTGCTGTTAACTCTGCGCCATCAGGTCATCGTCCAGGTACACCACCACCAATACCTAGTTCAGCTCGCCCTAAAACTAGCCCTCCAGGACTGACTTTAGCGCAGATTATCAGGGAAGCTTACGATCAAGGATATTCCGATATTCATTTGGGTGTAGGCGAAGTACCGCGTTTCCGCAACCGAGGAGAAATTCAATCAACAGAATATCCAGAAACGGATAAAGAGAGTTTGATGAGTTGGTTGAGGGAGGTGATGACGGAGGCAGAAATTCAACGCTTTGAAGAACATCTAGAATTTGATGGAGCAACTCAGTACGAATTTGCTCGCGTGCGGATTAACGTATTTGGTTCTCTAAAAGGGCCTGCAATGGTGTTGCGGTTGATTCCTTTAAAAATCTTGACAATGGAACAGTTGAGATTACCCCCCATTTTTCGGGATATTTGTCATCACCACAAAGGCTTAATTTTGGTAACCGGGCCGACTGGTTCTGGTAAATCCACAACAATGGCGGCGATGATTGATTACATCAATAAAGAGATGGCTAAGCACATCATCACCATTGAAGACCCCATAGAATTTGTCCACCAAAGCCGCAAATCCTTGGTAAAGCAACGGGAAGTGGGAATGCACACCCGAAAATTTGACAACGCTTTGAAAGCAGCTTTACGGGAAGACCCAGATTTGATTCTAGTGGGGGAAATGCGGGATAAAGAAACAGTCAACACCGCCCTCAAAGCTGCTCAGACTGGTCACTTGGTAATGGGAACCTTGCACACCAATAGCGCTGTGAAAACCATTGAGCGGATACTCAACCTCTACTCTGGTGAAGAGCAAGATGCCATGCGAGTGGCAATTTCTGAGTCTTTAGTGGCTGTAATTGCTCAAGGTTTGTGTCGTACAACAGACGGTAAGCGAGCTGCTTTCCACGATATCTTGATCAACACCGAAGCCATCAAAGAATGGATCAAAGATGGTAAGTATGATGAAATTACCGAATTGATGAAACAAGCCAGCTTTGACGGCATGATCACTATGAATCAGTCCTTGCTCAATCTTTATCAAGATGGTCGCATTACTGAAGAAACAGCCCTAGAGATGTCACCAACTCCTAACGAAATGGCACAATTTCTCCGAGGTCGAGTTTAGTATTGGGGACTGGGGAGATGAGGGGGATGGCAACGCCTTGGGAAAAGGGGAAAGGTTAAAGGGAAAAGGAGGGATCTTTTTTTTCCTCTTTGCCCTTTGCCCAATGCCCAAATTCTTTGTATTCCTGCTTGCAGTTCTCGCTAAGGTAAAAGGTAAAAGAGAAAGTTTTTTAGTTTTTACCTTTTAATTCCTTTGCTGTTGTGAATAACTTGACGACAAACAAACTATCTACACCCCAGTTGTTTAAAGGTATTGCGCTATTTACACCTGGAGGAGATTTAATTTACTGCATCGACCCTGGTAAGCAAGGTCGATGGCATTTGCATTTGTGTTCTGCTTTGCAGGAAATTCTAGATTTACCAGAGCCACCACACTTTTTAGTACCTTGTTATACTGCGACTATTGACCACTGGTTAGATCCGCGTACTCAACGAGTGCGAACTTTTGCGGAAGCCTATCCATCTGTAATCAGATATCAACCTTTGCTGAATGCTATTTTTGATACAGAGGAGTTAGTATGGCAACCAGCTCCTTGGCAGGAAGGATTGTGCGATCGCATGGTGCTATCAACTTATCGTTCCTCATTTCCGCAACTTTGGGAAGATCACGATTTAATTGTACGTTTAGATCTTTCTGAACCTGTACCAAAATATCACCAGCCAGCGATCGCACAAAAAGAACAATCCACAACACAAGGCTATGTCCTGCGTTTGTTTGTTGCAGGACATAGCGGAACTACCGAACGCATACTTCAAAATTTACACGAGTTGTTAGAGCGATCGCTCCGACACCCTTATACTTTAAAGATCATTGATGTTTTAACTCATCCAGAACAAGCAGAAATTAATCAGGTTTCTGCTACTCCTACTCTTGTTAAAGTTTGGCCTCACCCAATTCGCCGAATCGTTGGAGATTTAGATAGTGCAGATAAAATTGTACAAATGTTAGCTACTAAGGAGAAATTTTAACTTTTATTAAAAGTTTTAATGTTTTTATATGGGATTGTTGATTGATGACTGTTGACTAGGCATAGGGCATTGGGCATGGGGCATTGGGCAAAGAGGAAAAAAATATCCCTCCTTTTCCCGGTTGGTGAGCTTGTCGAACCATTAACCTTTCCCCTTTTCCCAAGGCGTTGCCATCCCCCTCATCTCCTTACTCGCCAATCCCCACTCCCTAAACAGTGGTAACATGTTCTCATGGCTGCTCTAATCCTTGCTATTGATGAACAAATTATTGGATGAAACGCTGTCAATTAAAATTGCTCAAAGCATAAACAGCAAAGCTAGTACCCCGTTTGACAATGCATACAAAGCAGCGTTATCAACTGAGGGAGCAAAATATGTCCAAGGATTTTTAACTTTTGTGGGAAAGCCATACAGACCAGTTGAACACAGTTGGATTGAGGTAAGCGATACTTCCAGCAATGACTCCCTTATACGCATTATCGATCCCACATTACCGCATCTGAAAAAAAATCCTCAAGAACTCTGGTATTTTGCTGCACAAAAGCTGACTGTAAAAAAACTCAAAGCCATTATTGAAGAATCAAAAGAAGACTATCCAGAAGACGATCCGTTACCTATCTATGGTGAGCCACCTTATGAATATTACGGTGATGTGATGCTGGGCGGTCAAGACTATTTAGCGGCATACCAAGCAGCAGAAGCTAAATGTAAAGAAATTAACCAACTGAATATTGAGAAAAACTAATGAAATTTTAGATTTTTGTTTTCAGCTTTGACACTCCTTTGTGGTAGTTACTTTCTCAGACAAAGCGATTTCTGAATTCTGAATTCTGTTTTAATACGATTTGCCATCACTACCAAAATATTCTCGATAGCCACAAATTTTGTCTCCACGCACATCAAAGGAAACTGCTACTCGATTTTTGTAAGGCTCTCCAAATAAAAGTCCTTCATCACGAAATTCAAAGACAGCAGTTGTTTCATTGCTGGTAACACGGTCTAAACCAGTTAGTTTCAAGCCTGGTGTGAAGGATTGAGAAACATACTCAAAAAATTCTCTAGCTCGGTCTTTTCCTACATTCAAACCGTGAAATTTCCCCATAGGAAACCAAAGGGTAAAATCTTCCGAGAGCATATCTAACAATGCTTCCCATTCTCCTGTTTCCATGCCATATGTAAGATTTTTAAATGCCTGCTGAGCAATTTTTAAAGTATTTTCTGAGTTTTGTGTCATTTGTAGATTCCCTTTGATATCTAACTTTTATACATTTTTAGTTTTTAAGTTTTAAAATTACTATAGCAATCCTATTTCAGTTGTGAACAATATCGGTGTTAATTGTTGACTGTCAACAACCTTAATACGTAATATTTCACAAATTATTTAGCATTGCTATATATGCTTAAAGGAAATTAAGACAATCAAAGCTCAAATTCTATCCATAATAACGTTGAAATTCAAATGAACAAGAATATCTTTACAGGACGCAAACATGTAGAAACTGAAGAATCACTCAACTCAGTTATCGACTTTCCACAAGTGCCTTTTGAGGTAAAAAACTTTGTGATTGGAGAAGATGCTACTGCTCAAGTTCTATCCATCAACGAAAGTACAGGTGAATCTACACAGCGAGTAGTCTTGAAAAAGGGTTGGAGCGCACCTGTTGGTCATTTTACTACCAACGTGGAAATTTTTGTCTTAACAGGGGCACTCTATCAGGGTGGGTTTATACTACGCAATCTCAGTTACTCTTTTATCCCTGCTGGTATACCTACTGGCCCTTGGAAAACGCAAGAAGACACCATTTTGTTGTGGATGCCAGATGCTACACCTACCTATATCACAGAGGACTACGCAGAGCTTCCACAAATCCCGGAAACTTCTGTATATCACGTAAATATGCAGACTCACGAACGTATGACTGAGTATATTCCATTGCAAGAACTCCATGCAATGAAATGGGAGAGTACAACGTTTTTACCTCCAGGTTCAGCCCGTAAAAGTCTATATACCAATAAAAAAACTGGACGCGCTACGTGGATTCTCGGTTTAGTACCTATGTGGATTGAAGGCAATTTCTATGCTGGTCATCCTACCACTGAGGAGGCCTATGTGATTTCTGGCGATGTCCTTGGACATTGGTCCATGAGTGACGATCCCTTTAATAGACGCTATACAGCAATGTGCAAAGATGGCTATTACTGGCGACCCGCACACATTCCACACGGGCCGTTTTGGACAGAAAGTGGCGCACTACTTTTGTTTCGCACTAATGACCGTCTAGATTGTTATTGGATACTGCATAACCCAGACATTACTCAGCAAGATCAAGCACGTCTGGAGGCTGCAATTAATAAAGACAAGTAAAGTTTTAGTGGAGCGAAAACTATAATTAGCACAGCAAATAACTTTATCCACAAGGACTTTACCATGACGGACGCCTTAGGATGGCGAAAAAAATTTGGGGTGCTTGCGCCCAGTACAAACACCATCGTCGAACCAGATTTTCACGCGATGGCTGTACCGGGCGTTACGTCTCATATGTCCCGGATTTATATTCGAGACCAAGACTTGAGTACCGATAAAAAAATGGTGCGTATTCTGGAGGAAATCGACAAGGAAATTTTTTTCGCAGTCGATCGCGTGATGACTGCGGCTATCGACTACGTAATCATGGGAATGAGTGCTGAGACTTTTTGGGGAGGAATTGAGGGAAATAGAGCTTTCATCAAACGACTGGAAGAATATACTGGCCTGCAAGTGGCTACCGGTGCTTCAGCGTGTCAGGCGGCTGTAGAAGCGTTCAAATTAAACAAGATTGCAGTCATTACCCCTTATCAGGCTGTGGCGGACGATAAGTTACGCCGCTTTTTTAGCGACATTGGCGTGGAAGTCGTCCGCCTGAAAGGATTGCGTTGTCCCACTGCAACAGCGATCGCCGAAGTCTCAGAAGATACTCTTCGCAATCATCTTCAGGAAATCGATGGTGATGATGTAGACGCCATCATACAAATGGGTACTAATTTGAGTATGCTCCGACTCGCCGACGAAGCAGAGCGATGGCTCAAAAAGCCCGTGATTGCCATTAATGCAGCAATCTGGTGGTACGCCTTACGACAAAACAACATCCGCGATCGCTTTTATGGGTATGGCAAACTCTTGAGAGAATTGTAAAAAATATTATTGTCATATCAAATTGGCATAGGAAGTATTGTTTGAAATTTTGCGAACAGCCTTGTATCAAATGTTTTTAATCCAAAATCCAAAACTTGTACTGAGCCTGTCGTTGGCGCAGCCTCTCGTAGAGAAGTATCCACAATCCAAAATTGGTATGAAAATTACCAACTACGAATTTTTAAAGCTCGTTGTTTGTAACGGAATATACATAAGAGAACAATTAGCAATATAAAGGCTTTGACTGTAGATGGCTCTACTACCTTTTTTACTTCCGTGGGGGTTTGAGGAGTAACACTACATGGAACTTCAATAACTTGTGTACCTTGCGAACCGTTATTATTGGGATTTAAATCGCATTCTCCTTTGTTGGTGAGAGACAAAGGTGGATTTGTGGGAGGGGGAATAACTGGTTGTGCTGAAGAAACTGAAGAACCTGAAGAACTATCATCACTTAATAGTAAAAGCAGAATTAAACCAAGACCACCAACTCCAATTATTGGCCAAAGCGGGAAAGAATCAGAATTGTCTTGCACCAAAACATCTCCCGCAGAACCAGGGAAAGTATCGAGGCTGATTGCTTCTCCATCCAATGGTAGTGCATTGTCAGCCAGCAAAATATCTCCTGGTATATCTTCTCCCAAGAGTTGATTGAATTCTTGCGGAATTGCATTATTGGGGCGTCCGAATTCCCCACCATCTTTAGAGTAGGGAAAAGATAGTACCTCAAAAATCCTGTTTTCTAATTGGCTCCGGTCTCCAGAATTCAGTGCGTCCAAGCCTCTAGAGATTTTATTTACATAAAAATTCGTCATTTCTGGGGACAGGCCTAGAGACTGAATCTGCTCTCTAATGTTGGAAATTTTTGAAGCTTCTTCAAACAGCAATCGTCCGTATGACAATTTGAGATTTAGTAATCCATTACGGAGGCTCAGTGAGTCATTCACTCCAGAATATGGTGCCCAATAAAATTGGTTGGTTACAGATCCCAATCCTTGTACTGGACTACGGCCAAAAGATTGTCCCAGGACGTATTGAGATCCATCCATGATTGTGGAGGATTCTTTTCTCCAAAAAGAAGCAAAAGGCACTGTAGAGAGATTGGGATTGTTACCGTAAAAGCTAGCGAAATTCTGGAAATTTTTCTCCCCGCCAGCAGCTCGTATCAGTAGATTTTGATAATTAGTCCCACCATTTAGCTCAATTAATCGTTGGATTACCGTTCCAGTTTTATTGCAAGTCAAACCAAATCCCACATCACATGCAGGAATTACTCGCATCTGACTGAGATTTTGGTTATTGACTTGGTACTGGAGATACTCATACTCCAGTCCTCGTTGGATACCATAGCGGCCAATATTTAACTGTGCAAAAGCAGACTGCCACGTAGTGAGTACTACTCCAACAGATGAAAATGCGATAGTTGCCCAGCAAACCGCTTTTGCCGCAGCGATTTTTTTAATAGTTGATTTAGGCAAGATGTACCTCCAATAAATACAGATTGGGCATTGGGCATGGGGGATGAGGGGAATAAATCCTCCTGATTTACCAGTCATCAGTGAACATTCATCAGTCCCCACTCATCACTTCAACTCTTAGGCAAATCAATATTGATGGTGATTCCCGTACCTTTGAGGTTTCCTGATGAGAGTGTGTGATATATGACTAATGCTCGGTTTGGTTGGTCAAAAAGGAATGCGCGAGGTGTAGGTTTAATCTTTCCTTGCTTAACTAGGGAAACGAAAGCTTCTAAATATCTGCGTATACTTTCGCGGTTGTCTTGATTAGCATTCATATGACGCTCAATTAGCATCATAAAAAAGTCCAAGCTACGATTTTCTTGACCCTCTATCAGACTTCCTTCGTCTAAGAAAGAACTTGCTATGAGTCTGTTATCAACTTGTTTAACTTTAAAAAGAGTAAAGTAACGTCCTTCTTTTTTGGGATCGTTGGCATAACAAACCCACGAACCTTCTTGATTCTGTGTAAAACCCTGGTCAGCAAGGTAGGAAAGTAAAGAATTACTCGCTTTGGTTTGTGGCGGAGGTAATAAATCTTCAATGGGATCTAAAGAGCAAATTCTTTGGGTTGTTGTCTGTTCAGGAACAGTAGGAGTCTCTTGGGTATAGACGCCGGTAGGTTTGTCATCAGACATTGCAATGTTAGACATTGCAGCCAACGCAGACACTTGAAAAAAGAATACTCCAAATAAACGAACAATAATATTCATGTTTGTCCTGTTACTTTTGCTTACATTGTTAATAACTAATTTGTGACTCAATACGATTGGTTTAGTAGCCTAGAATTATTTGCTAAATTTTATTGTTTGCCAGATTTTTTCAAAATTCAGCTACATTTTGAGAGAAAAAAAGGAATATTTGACATGAGAAATTAGCGTGCATAGACATCATAATATTAGATAAAATGCACATTATTAAATTTCAATTGACATTAGAAAGTGTGTCTTTCGATGTTTTGAGATACACGAAAAACAACTGACATAGTGTCAATCCTTTATATTTCAGCTAAAATATTCATCATTTTGAGAAAGTTTTATGATGTACTTTTCTGTTTATGATGATTACTAAGAAGTGGCTTTTTTTGCTATGAATAGCTTATATAATGGAAATTATAAAAGCTGTGTGCCTTATACAGTAAAGCTTTTACTGATTCTGGCGATACATTAAATAATGTTTTGTTTTTTGAGAGTTAGCACACCTAACTACTTGTTTCAGCATGTTTCCAATTTGATGTATAAAATGTTATCTTTTGACAGTAAAATAATATTACCATGAGCTTGAAATCTGCAACTATTTTGTGGACAGTTGTTAAAGCTGTACACACTAAATTGTAACTACCTCTTGATTAGATTTTATGGCAAATACCTGAGAACAAAAGTCAATTGACTTACATACACCTAGTATTTTAAAATCTGATACTATTATTCTTAATGGTAGTAGTTAATGTTTTAAATACTACAAAAAATTAAAACGACTACGGTTGATTAATATATTACGATTGTCGAATGAGGCTGAATTTATCAGTTTTCAGGTACAGGCGATCGCGTGAAAAAAGTTAAATTAGATTACAGTAATATAACTATTATTTAGCAGGTCTTGTTACAGGCCTGAATCTTTTTACTCATGAGTGCTTAGAGGATTGCTATATATTGTTATGAGTAAACACATGTAATGATATTTGCTCTGTAGATAGAGGAATATCCTTAACAAAATAAGTAGAATTTTATGATAGCGATGGCTATTCTTGACTAGAATCAAAAGATGAACTTGGTATTTTTACAAGTTTTGGCTGTATGAATGTGGAATTTTTTTACAGGATACCTTTGATGCCTTTAGGCTTACTCTGGCTAGCTTATGCTTTCCTGGGGTGGTATCTTGCTGCTAATCATATCATTTGGTTAGTGGGAGCTTTTGTAGCTGCTATGGTGATAGCTGTAACACGCAAGAGTATTTCTTGGTTAGAACGCTTAGTTGAATTTGGCTCTAAAGCTTTAGTAGTTGTCTTATTTTTAAGCATATCAATTGCTTTAGTAGCAACTTGGTCGTTATTATTTAGTCTATTTCTGATACCATTGACAACTACGCTTTTAGCTGACTTAGAAATGCGTTTTTCTGGTTTTAATAAACTAGATTCATTTTGGATATTAACAATTTTAGCAATATTAGGTTTGATAGTAGGTGAACTAATAGATATTCTATTTTTTCCCAGTAGCAGATATTAGACTGGGAAAGGGTAAAGGGGAAAGGGTAAAGGGATAAATTTAACGTTTCTCCCTTACCCCTTTCCCTTTTACCATTCGCTGGAAAGCCCCATGCCCAATACCTAATCACCTGCGGGTCTTAAAACTTCATTTTGTCAGATTTATTAATGCGTGAATTTTGAATTGGTATTATCTGATTTTATCGTGGTTGACTTGAAGGATTTGGGGATGGAGTTGAAGTTTGGGTTGTTGGTTGCTTGGCTGCTTTTAATTCTTCTTGCAACATTTTCTGATAAATTTTAGGCAAAGAACTACTAATAGAGTTAGTTTCTATGCCGTATCCCAAGCTTGTCCAAGTGGGAGAAAGTAGCCGCAAAACTTCTTTTAATTTTCCCTGACGCAAGAGTTGAGAAATATCAGTTCCCCAGACTTTTGAATCATTTAGCCAACGATAAACTACTGTGTCTTGATATTCTGCTTCAAAACTATAATTTACCCAAAACATCAACTGCATTGGGTTTGGGTGATAACGAGGAGCTATATTATACCAAGTAGTATTGATAATTTGATATCTACCCGCAGCAGTGGAACAATTACCTGTGTTGGGGCCTGTGACAATTGTGACGCATATTTCAGGATGGCGGCTGAGGTCGTTGACTTGCTGACCACCATATAACAGAGAATAGGGACGGTTACCATTTGCCTCACTTGCGGAGATGGTTCGCATTAAAGCGCGGATATAAGGATCGCCATTTTTCATCACCAAAGGTGGTTGTCTAACTTCAAAGATGGGATCGGAAGGCGATCGCAATTCTCCTTGAATATACCACTGCAACAAACACACAAAGCCGAGAAGCGCCGCTATTGGCCCAATGAGTTTTTCAACACCTTTGAATTCAAAGCCTTTCAGAGTCAACTCCTTAAAATTCGCTTTCTTCAGTAACCAAAATCATCGACGAATTCATTGTGACAAAGTTCGCGTTTGTTGTCAGTTAAGTAGCTGTGCAAAATTACAGAATAGGGAACTGGGAAAGTAATGTGTCTCATTGATAACAAGTAAGCCGTAGCTAGAGATTTTTCACTGAGGTTCATGGAAAATTGAAATACTGAGTAAATTATAGAAATCCTGCCTTTTATTGTGGAAAAGTGTATCTTGAGAGAGATATTGTGAGATTTACATTTTGTTTAAATTAGCACCTAGTTATATCTACTTAAGTAGTGGTTGCTATACAAGGGAAACAAATGTCCGAAACTACATCAAATTCACAAATGCTATATCGAGTTCTTGGTAGTACAAATGAAAAAGTTTCTGCCATCGGACTCGGTGGTTGGCATATTGGCTTGAAGGACGTTGATGAGCAACTCGCTATCCGAATTGTTCGCACAGCAATCGATCGCGGCATTACTTTTATGGATAATAGCTGGGATTACAATGGTGGAGTTAGCGAAATTCGCATGGGGAAAGCACTCCGTGATGGCTACCGTGACAAAGTGTTCCTGATGACGAAAATAGATGGTCGTTCCAAGAAAGCAGCAAAAAAACAACTAGACGAATCACTTCAACGTTTGCAAGTTGATTACATCGATCTCGTTCAGCACCACGAAATTATTCGCTATGAAGATCCATATCGAGTTTTCGACCCAGAAGGTGCTAATGCTGCTTTAATTGAAGCGCGAGAAGCCGGCAAGCTGCGATATATCGGTTTCACTGGACACAAAGACCCCCACGTGCATTTGCAAATGCTGGAAGTTGCAGCCAGTCATAAATTTAAATTTGATACAGTGCAGATGCCACTGAATGTCATGGATGCACATTATCGGAGCTTTGAGAAATTGGTTTTGCCAGAACTAGTCAAACAAAACATCGGCGTTCTTGGCATGAAAAGCTTAGCAAACAGTATAATTTTACGCTCCAAGACTGTAGAAGCAATCGAGTGTTTGCACTATGCTCTGAATCTGCCGACATCAGTTGTAATTACCGGAATTGACAGCATGGAGATTCTCGAACAAGCCTTGACAGCAGTGCAGACATTCCAACCGATGAATGAACAACAAGTGCGATCGCTCCTAGCAAAAACCACAAAAGCAGCATCAACCGGCGAGTTTGAACCATTCAAAACTTCATCAATTTTTGATAGCACTGCCCAAAATCCAGATTGGCTAGGTGAGGAGCCACAACGCATTCAACAATTGATGCCGGGTTAAAGAAGAATTCAGAATTCAGAATTCAGAATTAAAGATGGGTTTGAAAGCATTGCCCGTTGCCCGTTGCTTTCTACATATCATTGTTAGAAGCATTCAGAACATAATCGGCTGCTGCTTGACTGCGACGGCGGCTCATTTTTTGTTCGCGGGCATCATAGGCGATACAGATCCAAATTAAAGCCATAAATAAGATGGTTTTGTTAAAGCTTTCGGCTCCATTAGGAAATAAACTACCAGCCGGTATGATACCAAATGCCAAAGTAATACTAAATGTCACTAATATGAGTAATAAACCAGTCCAACGCGTCCAATAATTGAGAGCAAACAACGCACCGAGAAGGATTTCTGCTAAAGGTAACAACCAGGCATAGGGAATGGCAATGAACCAAGGTAACGGCCCCAGTCCTTGCCATCCTGCTGGAATTCCAGGGCCAATTATTTGCAGTTTTTGAATTAGAACAGTTTGGTAAAAACCGTTATCAACACTAAAGTTGAGATAGTTAGCAACACCAGAAAGAAAAAAGAAAACACCCATCATTACACGGCTGACAACAACAGCCGTCCGTAGGTTAAGTAAGTATTTCATCAGTGGATTCCTAAAAATTAAAATTGGTGGTGACTGTTGACTGTTGACTGGGGAGACAAGGAAACAAATTGCAACAATTGTTTGCCCTCATCCCCCTACTTTCTTGCCCTTCAACGAGAAGCAGGTGTTAGGCCATCCAGTAAGCTTGGTACACCAGTCCAAGTGAGGTTTTGTTGGAATTGCATTGGAAAAGCAGCGCGCCAGATGAGGGGAGTTGCTAAAATTAGTCCAGCGGCGAGGGTTGCAACGCCATGCAGTAAAGGAGTTTGTCCTAATTGCATGTGAGAAAAAGGGCGATGGCGCTGGAATAATTCGTCGGTTAGCCATTCGGTTGTGGCTTTGCGATTATGTGCAGAGTTTGGTAGCAGTTGTAGATATGTTGCTTCCCGAATGAGATGGCCGGGCTGCCCTTTTATCTGGACTTTGTTAAATAAGTTAGCGACACCTTCGTTGAGTCCGAGTTTCATCAAAGTACCGCGCATTTGGATTTGCACAGATGTGGGGGGTTTACCTTCTCCAAGTCGCTTGAGATTGTGAGCGATCGCTTTTCCCTGTTGATAAGCAACTTGGGCTGTGGTTGGTTGGGGATTATCCCTATCTATGGCACAGTCTCCAGCTGCAAATATTTCGGGAAAATCAGGGAGTTGTAATGTAGGCGTTACTACTAACCGCCCGCGATTATTTGCCACTGGTAACTCCATCAACAAAGGATTGGCAGCAGTTCCAGCAGTCCAAGCGATGGTTCCAGCAGGTAAAGTTTGGGTTTGCTCGTGTTGACGGTACTCTACGCCATCTGGGTTAATCTTGGTGACAGCCGCATCAAATAGGAAATCCACGGGAACCACCCGACGTTTAAGCGCCCGTTGGACTGTACACTGCAAATGACTATTCACATCTCCTTTGAGGATTTCTCGGCTGCGGTTAACTAGTACCACCCGAATTTCATCGGCATCACCGCCCAACTCGTCGTACCAAATGGGTAGTAAATCTGCTAACGTACAAGCTAGTTCAATGCCAGCTGGCCCTGCACCAATGATGGCTACAGTCAGCAGTAACCGACGACGTTGTGAGTCTTGAGTTTGGATTGCCTGATGCAACCTGTGTCGCAAGTGTTTTCGCAAAGCCATCGCCTCTTCCCCAGAGGTAAAGGGTATGGCATGTTCCGCCGCACCGGCAGTATCGAAGTAAGTAGTTTTACTACCCAGTGCTAATATTAAGTTACCGTATTCAAAAACTTTTCCAGAGGCTAGGATAACTCTGCGTTGATGTAGGGCAATGGATTCCACTGTATCCTGCACAAAAGTGACACTACTATCAGCTAAAAGCTCTTTGTAGCGGGGATAAACTTGTGTGTTGTGTAATTCACCACTCAATAATTCATATAATAAGGGTTTGAAACTAAAGCGATCGCGTTGCTCAATTAAAATAATGGGATGCGAGTAATTTTGATGGCTTAAGTGGATAGCTGTAAACAGTCCAGCAAAGCCACCACCCAGGATGACAGTGGGATATGATGCTTGCTGCATAAGTATAAAAGTTGCTGCGAATGAACTGCTTTTAGTATGCCGACACCCGGCAACTCTTAGGTGATGAAAAAATAAGGCTTAACTGAAAAATTCTAGGGAATTTACAGCATAGTTTTCAGTATTTTCTCAGCAATAATTCATATAGCAAGACTATGGGATATGCCGTTTGATTCGGAGAATTAGTCGTGCAGATAGGGAATAGGGAATAGGGAATAGGGAATAGCTAAATTGACTGTGAACCGTCAACAGTCAACCGTCAACAATCAACAATAGACTTGTTGCAAAAGTGGGGTAAAGGGTAAGGGGTAAAGGGGAAAGGGCAAATAAAAACCCTTTTCCCTTTAACCTTTTCCCTTTCCCCCTCTTACAAAAGTTACTTTTGTAAGAGGTCTAATCAACCAATATAACGACGCGGTGTATAAACCCAAACATTACCACCGATGCGCTTGATGATTCGGGTTTTTGTGGAACCGATAAGAATGACAGTCCGCATATCGGCGGTAGCTGGTGCTAATTCTTCAAGTGTTATCACTTTCACAGTTTGTCCAGGCCTGCCGAGATTCCGCCCTAAGACCACTGGTGTATCCGGTGTTCGATGTTGCAACAAAATATTTCTTGCTTCTGCTAGTTGCCAAGTACGGTCTTTGGAAACAGGGTTGTAGAAAGCAATCACAAAATCAGCCTCAGCAGCAGCAGCAATTCGTTGGGCGATGGCCGACCAAGGTTTTAAGATATCGGAAAGGGAAATTGCACAGAAGTCATGCCCAAGGGGCGCACCAATGGCTGCTGCTGCCGCTTGCATTGCTGAAATACCTGGTGCTACATGAATGTCGATAGTTTCCCATTCCGGTTTAGCATAGCGATCGCATACTTCAAAAACCGCTGTTGCCATTGCATAAATACCAGGGTCGCCAGATGAAACCACGGCTACATATCGCCCAGATGCGGCTAAATCCAGCGCCATTTTTGCCCGTGCTTCTTCCTCGCGGTTGTCGGACTCATGCCGTTGCTTACCATCTCCAAGAGAACCAATTAAGTCTAAGTAAGTCTTGTAACCTACAAGGTCAGTTGCCGATTTGAGTATTTCCTTCACTTCCCCAGACATCCACTCTTGACCGCCTGGGCCTGTACCAATAACCGCTAACCGTCCGCGTGGTTGACCGATGGTGTTTGGGTCGATGGGCTGTTGGGCAATGGCGATCGCAATGGTAGGAGAACCGGATATGGGAGTTGTGGCTGTGGCGGTCATTGCTGCGGGTTGAAAGGGGGTATAACCTTGAGAAAATAAGTTTCCTAGCTGGTTTGAGGGAAAAAACCGAGCAGGCACTTTCAAGGCGCTAGCTACGGTATGGAGGGCAGGTTTGGCTGCGGCGCTAGTGGGTGAAAAGATCCCCGCCACTGATGCCATTGCCAGTCCAGCATCGGCTAATAGTTGCTGTACTAAGGTTAGTGTTTGGTCTGTATAATTAGCGGAGGCATCAATGGCGATCGCTATAGTTGCAGGATGGTATACAAGGCAGTTAGGCGCGGGAGTCACTAAACGTTCTGTAACTCGGATAGTCAAATCTCCATCTGGATGTATGGGTAATTTGCTATCCCTCAACCAAGGTGCTGTGCCTTCTAGCTTGACTTGCGCCCCAGCAAGTAAATCTGAAATAAATTTTTTGGCATCGTCTGGGTTAGCTAAATGGTATCCTGGCAAAGGAGACAATAGCGCTGTACCTAAACGTAAATCGCCTGTGGTAGTAATCGCAGGTTTGACATCAAGAACTTGGGCAATGCAGCGTGCCAAATCATTGACACCAGCAAGTCCCCCCAAAAGCGGGACGACAGCGCTACCATCTTCAGCCACAGCTAGCACTGGTGGTTCTTGCCGTTTGTCAGAGAGGATCGAAGCTAGCGTCCTAATCAAAATACCAGCAGCACAAATCCCAATTAGCGGCCTTCCCTGAGCAAATAACTCCCGCACCGTCTCACCAAAATTCCTGAAACTGACATCAACCCCAGACGTGCGACCCTCTAAACCATATAATGTCGAGCCTGGTAAGACGCTGATTATTTTGCGTGCTACTGCCACGCTATTTTGACCTAATACTATAATGGCGGGTGCAACGTTCATCATTAATTGCAGATTACAAATTATTCAATCAGTATTTTAAACAAAGGTTCTCAAAAATTTGATTGCTTCAGTCTTATTTTGAAACATCGCGTGAATTATATCGCCGTTGTTATAACGAATTTCAATCTCGTATTTCAGGGCTGGAGCAAATGTAGGTTGATTATCTGAATAATTTTGGATATATTCAATAGCGTTATTAATGGTGGCAACTTGTTGAGATAGTCCGTGTAGTACAAGAACATTGACTTGCTGAATTGATCTAGCAAAAGATTGAACCAAAGTATTGATAAATTTCTCTATTTGATATTTTTCTAAATTGAGTATTTGAGCTTTGATGTTACTAATATCTAGTGTTGATAATTTGTTCCATTGCTCAATCTTACTTTCAAACTCTGCTTCTGGTGTACTTTCATTGAAAGAAGCATTTATTCCAACAGACATAAATGATTTAAGGACATTTTCATACTTCAGACAAAGAATTTTAAAACCCTTAGATTCTAATTGGTCAAGCGCCCCTTGAGTAAACACACCCGCCAGAATAGCGCCTAAAAATGGGTTAAGGTGACTATAAGTCTCTGCTAAAGGGATAAGCGCTCCTTCAATTTCTTGAACCTTGTTTCTAGAATGTTTAGTGTAACGCCGCCATGCAGTTTCAATAAATGCTACTGGAAGACCAAGAGTATCTTCAGTACCTCCCCGCTCCATTACATAATCAAGGTCATGATAGTTTCCATAGCGATCCTGCCATGATACCTTTTTACTAATTCTTACCTTACGCTTCCTCTGATAGTCTAAATAAAAACCATGTTCATCAGCTACTTGTTGAAGTGTTTCACGAATCAATTCTTGGATGAGATTTCCTAGAATCTGACCCCATTTATGTGAAAATGACTGTGCCATTAAACTTGTGCAAAAACGATCTTTGTTGAAATTAGCCTATCCGCGAACCCACAAACGGCCTTCACAAAGAGGAACTCTATGCTTACGATTTTTCCACTTCACATTTCGGTCACGGATTTTTTCAAACTCAAAAGATGTGAATCCTGCTGCTTCTGCTAATGTAGCCATCCATTCAATGACTGGGATGTAAACACCATAGGGAGCAGAATCACCAATAACAAAGCAAACTGTTGCAGGAGTTTTACATACTCTGCGAAGTGCTGTCCAAACTCTAGACATATCAAGAAAATAGCAGGCAATCATCAAATGATAATTTTTTTTACCTCCATGTAAATTTCGCTCTTGGAACAACTGGTGGCAGGTTGCAATAATACTGGGTTTGAGTGGATCTAGTTCTGGAGACGCTAGAATTTCATCAAAATTTACATTTTTATTTGTGACGTGCTGCGAACATGAACGAATTAAGTATTGCCTCACTGTACTTTGTAAATCACTCCAACCAGAAATTTCCTTCATAAAACACATTTCAAGACGTGTAGCATCTGCATAATCATAGTTGTTAGCGTATGGCGGTGAGGTAATTACTAAGTTGGCAAAATTATCAGGTATACCCTGACAAGTCCGAGCATCAGATTGAATGAGTGTCGCAGTAGAAGCTGCCATTTTTCCTACGATTCTTATATCTGTAGCTATAATCTCTGACATTAGTCTAAAAGCAGACATTGGTTCTAAAAAAGATTGTTTCTTTTTATTTGGTAAAATGTACTGCCAAGGTGCAGTACCAGCATAGGAAACATGACGAAGAATAGATACTAAGGTTAACCAAACTAACTGAGATTGAGATGAATCATCAGCAAGTTCTTCCCAAGCTTGGCGAAATCTATCCAGAGATTCAAGTGAAGATATGCTAAAGCATTGATGAATTAATTTTGGGTATGTATCTATACAGGCTTGCAGATTTTCAGCACGTTTGATGACCTTTGTTATATGTTTAAGATAATCATCAACGTCAGTTTGATATAACAGTTTAGATCTTGCTATACGTGCTACAAACGGATGAGCTTCGATTCCAAAACATTGAACTCCAAGTTTTTCAGATACAAGTAAGGTTGTACCAGAACCAGCAAATGGATCTAATACAATAGTTTCTCGTTGGTCTTTGAAGTGATTAATTATAGTTTCGACCCATTGTGCAGAGAAACCTGCACTAAATCTAAACCATCGATGCACGGGCAATTTCATGTTATCGATGAATGTAGATGAACTGTCAAAGGAATTAGAAATACTAGAATAAAAATTTTTTGATTTTAAATCTAATTGTTGATTCATGTAGATATTTATTATTATTTATTCAAACCAGTTGGGAATTGAAGATTCTGCCATCGCCCTGATGCAGAGGGTCATTTGCTTGCTTCAAATCCACTGATAAGCTAAAACACATTGAACTTACATACACTAGGCGGGCTTTCCGGCTCACCCTAGAAGAATT
Organism: Nostoc sp. 2RC; assembly: GCF_014222165.1. Classification (NCBI taxonomy): domain Bacteria; kingdom Bacillati; phylum Cyanobacteriota; class Cyanophyceae; order Nostocales; family Nostocaceae; genus Nostoc; species Nostoc sp. 2RC. The sequence continues at coordinate 16,828 of NZ_JACKZU010000023.1, read as the reverse complement.
TAATGAATTTTAATTATGCAAACTAAATGTGTTTTAGCTTACCTAATGCTAGCTTTTTGGTGGTTTTTGACTGTCAACATCAACAAATGAGATGGGGAGATGGGGAGAGAATTTCACCCCACCAGTCCCTAGTCCCTAATTCAACTAGCTTTACGGTCTTTGAGTACCCGATCTAGTAAGTCTCTTGCCGGTTGCGCTTTAGCCAAGGCTGCTTGATGGTCGCTATGAGCGCGAACAAGGCGAAAAAGACTGCTCATACCTGTTTTGAGTTGCTCTAGTTCTTCACCTGTAACCAGTTCTCCATCGAGCATCCGTCCAATTAAGGGTTTGATGTCCCCCACTTCTTGACGGACTTTTTGCAGCTTTTCTACGGAACTGAGTAAGGTTTTTAGGGAATTCAATATCTCATCAATATCCTGGGTACCCTCCACCGATTCAAGTTCTTCTTCACTTGTTACAGTATCTTTGTCTGAAATTGTAGGCAATTCCTGTGCAGAAGTTTCACCTTTAACCCCGTTTACCCGTGCCATTAACGTTTCCTCAAGGAATTTTTCTTAGTGTATCGCTTCTTGCAAGTTCCTCAAGCTCGGATTGTTATAATTCGTTAAATAAGTACTCAAAAATTTCTCAATCAAAAAATGTCCAAAAATTTGATTTAATAATCTTTTGAGTGGTAAAAAGAAAAAAAAATCTACCTAGTTTCACAGCAATTAAATATGAGTTCTATAGATTCAAGAGGAGGATACATCATTTCAAATTTTACCCATTGAATTTGCATGATTTTTTGATGTTAGCTGTTGACAGTTAACCGTCAACAGTCAACAGTCAACATTTATCACCATAACTTTAAATCGCTCTGGAAAACCCACTAAATGACCGATCGCCAAGATAGCGATCGAATACAGCAGCAATATTGCGGATGAGTAATCGACCACTAGGCGTAACTTCGATATGATTGGGAGAAACTCTAATCAAGCCATCGTTTTCTAGCTGTTGTAGTTGAGATTGTTCTGGGAAAAAATATTTTGCAAAATCACAATCAAAGCTGAGATGATATTTTTCTTGAATCTCATCTGGTGATACTTGAAATTGACACATCAATTCCATAATCAATGTGCGGCGAATGATATCATCGCCATTGAGTATGACTCCCCTTTCAATTGGCAATTCACCAGTGTCTATCGCCCGAAAATAATTTTTCAACGATTTATGATTTTGCACATATACATCATGAAGCATACTAATTGAACTTATACCAAATCCAAATAAATCGGACTCTGGTTTAGTGGTATATCCTTGAAAATTGCGGTGTAATTGCCCGTTACTTTGAGCGATCGCTAATTCATCATTCGGTTTAGCGAAATGATCCATACCAATGAAAACATAACCATTTGCTGTTAACTCCTCTATGGTCATTTGTAAAATCTTGATTTTTTCAGCATTTGATGGTATTGCGTCTTGTGGAATTCGGCGCTGAATCGGTTTTAACCACGGCACATAAGCAAAATTGAAAACGGCAATGCGATCGGGATTGAGTTGAATTGTCTTGCGGATAGTACTTTTAAAAGTTTCTAGAGTTTGATACGGCAACCCATAAATTAAATCAACATTGACGCTGGTGAATCCCGCACCTCGAACCCAGTCCATCACTTGAAACAGCATATCTTCCGGTTGAATCCGGTTAACTGCTTGCTGTACTTGGAAATCAAAGTCTTGAATACCAAAACTAATTCGGTTGAACCCCAGTTGTTTCAAGAAAAATAAGTACTCTCGATCGAGCGATCGCGGATTCACTTCAATGGAGATTTCTGCATTCTCATCAAACTGGAAATGATTGCAAAGAGTGTTCCATAGTATCTCCACTTGACTCAGGGATAAATAGTTAGGAGTACCTCCACCCCAATGCAGTTGCTCAACAGTGCGATCGCCATCAATTAAACTCGCCACCTGCCGAATATCGCGAGTCAAGTAGTCTAAATAAGGGTCTGCAATTGCTTTGCGCTGGCTAATGATGGTATTACAACCACAAAAATAGCAGGCACTTTCACAAAAAGGAATATGACAATAAAGCGACAACGGCCTTTTTTTGTAATTTCCAACAGCAACGGCAGCTTTAAAATCTACAGATTCAAAATCTTCCGTTAACTCCGTAGCTGGTGGATAGCTCGTATAGCGTGGTAAAGGGCGATCGTATTTTCTCAGTAAATCGGCATCAAATTTAACAGTCTGTGGTAAAACCTTCATATCACTTTAATTGATAATACTCAGTTGCAATCGAAGACGTGGGAGTGGAGCATGGGGCTAATGAATGGGGAAAAGGGAAAGATTAAATTTATTGCTTTTCCCTTTTCCCTTTAACCTTTTCCCTTTTCCCTTTAACCTTTTCCCCATCTCCCTAAACGCAGCTATCACGCGCTAAATTTTCTAATCCACTACCGTCAACTCTAGGCCAGGATTTTTAGGAGTCAGTTCTGTGCTGCCAACTTGATCTTGGCGAGTAATTAAATCAAAGACATGTTCGCCAATTACTGCTCTGACATCGGCTTCAAGTTCGTGAAAAACATCTCTATTCAAAGCAAAGGCGTAGTTTGCTTCGTTGACAATCTTCTGAATCATTTCCTCATTGAGAGGTAAAAAATTTAAGGCTTGACGATACTGCTCTTTAAATTCCCGTCTGGCTTCAGGAGTCGCAATTTGTTCAAATTCATGCATCGCTGTGCCGACATCGCTTGGTAAATCCATTGCGGAACGAGCGATTTTTCTCAATGCTTGTCCACCGGATAAATCTCCCATATAACGGGTATAAGCGTGAGCAATTAGCAAGTACGGTTGTGTTTTGGCAACTTCATGAATGCGGGCAACATAAGCCTCACCTGCACGAGAAGGAATAATTTGCGATCGCCACTCTTCACCGTAATAAAAAGCCAAATCTTTCTCTAAATTTGCCTGACGATGCAGTTCTGGAAAGTACATCATCCCAACTATCGGATGATGCTGATAGCGCTGGAGTTCTTCTTCTAAAGCGCTGTAGACAAAGTAGAGATCCGCCAACAACTTGCGAAAAAAGCTCTTTTCTACTATCCCTTTGAGAAAGCATTTCATAAAGGCGGTGTTTTCTGCCATTGTGTGGGAATGCTTAGTCCCTTCTCGTAAACGAATATCTAAATGGCTGCTCATAATAAATACCTAATTGCTGAAAAATGTTGTTATTTTTGGGCAAAAGTCCCATTTAACCAATCGTGAGGCTGGAGAAATATCTGGCTCAGTCTTGCTTCTGGTGTGTCTGGTTCTGGTTCGTAGCAATATTCCCAGCGTGCTAAAGGTGGTAGAGACATGAGAATGGATTCTGCCCTTCCCTGGGTTTGCAAACCGAAAACTGTGCCTCTGTCATAAACGAGATTAAACTCTGCGTAACGACCCCGACGGTATAGTTGAAATTGGCGCTGGCGATCGCCATACTCTGTGTGCTGTCGCCGTTGCACAATGGGCATGTAAGCAGGTAAAAATGCTAACCCACATTGATGCACAAAGCTGAATATGTCCTTCCAACTCCGAGATACTTGCCCTACTTTTTGACTGTAGAGTGCTGCGGGACTATCTGTGTGCTGCCCAACATAAAGTTTTCCACTTGCATCTTGATAGTCAAAAAATATGCCACCAATGCCTCGTTGTTCTTGCCGATGCCGCAAATAAAAATATTCATCACACCAGTGTTTGAAGACTGGATAATACTCTGGATGATAGGCATCACAGGCACGTTTGAGGGAAGAATGAAAGTGAATAGCATCTTCTACAAAGGGGTAGTATGGCGTTAAATCGGCTCCTCCACCAAACCACCAAACTGGGCCAGCTTCAAAGTAGCGATAGTTGAGGTGTACGGTTGGTACGTAGGGATTACGAGGATGCAGTACTAAGGAGGTTCCGGTGGCAAAAAAATCATGTCCAGTTGCTTCTTTTCGCTGGCTGAGAATCGCAGGAGGTAAAGTATCACCCCAAACTTCTGAAAAGTTAACACCCCCTTGTTCAAATACCCGCCCTTCCCGAATTACACGGGTGCGTCCTTCACCCCCTTCTGGTCGTTGCCAACGGTCTTCTCGAAAGTGGGCTTTCCCGTCGAGCTGCTCTAATACAGTACAAATTTGATCCTGTAAGCTCTGCATAAATTGTTTTACACGCTGGCGTGAATCTGCGGGAGGTTTATTGTCCAAAGGTGTAAGTAATTGTGGTTGATTCTCACAATGACGCCCCATACTGAATACCTCGGAATCTCTCAATTTATTTATTTTTATAACTATATAGTTATCAAAAATATTAATGTCAGAATTATACAAAAGTTAATAAATTGCTTTTTTCCAAATTTTCCTTACTTTGCAACAGTTTTAGATGAGTAATGTGAACTTTTTTGAAGAAATCTAGAAATTTACCTCGTGAATCTAGTCAGAAAGCAACAATTATCATAACTTTGTAGTTATACAAAGAAATAGTTGATTAACAGCGCAATCATGGTCAATACCCTACCTCAGTCTGCTCCCAAGCAATCAAAAGACGGAATCAAAGACCCAAGCCAAGAAACCATTCTGACTCCCAGGTTTTACACCACAGACTTTGAAACTGCTGCCAATCTGGATTTGTCTGCTCAGGAAACTGAGTTAACAGCGATGCTTGAAGAAATGCGAGCAGACTACAACCGCCACCATTTCGTCCGGGATGAAGCCTTTGAGCAGTCGTGGGAACATATTGATGGAGAATCCCGCCGCGCCTTTATTGAATATTTAGAACGTTCGTGTATTTCCGAGTTTTCTGGGTTTTTGCTGTTTAAAGAACTATCGCGAAAACTCAAAGGCCGCAATCCGCTTTTGGCAGAAATCTTTCAGTTGATGGCACGTGATGAAGCCCGTCACGCTGGATTTCTCAACAAAGCAATGGGGGACTTTAAAGTTTCCCTGGACTTGGCTACTGTGACTAAAACTCGCACTTATACATTTTTTCCCATAGAGTGGGTGATTTATACAGTGTACTTATCAGAAAAAATTGGTTACTGGCGTTACATTATTATTTACCGTCATTTACAAAAACATCCAGAAAACCAGTTTTATCCTATCTTCCGTAAATTTGAAAGTTGGTGTCAAGACGAAAATCGCCACGGGGATATATTCAAAGCACTTTTACGTTCTCAACCGCAACTGTGGAACAACTGGAAAGCTAGACTTTGGAGCCGTTTTTTCCTGTTATCAGTATTTGCCACCCACACGCTGACTGTTCACGAACGCGCTAGTTTTTATGATTCTCTAGGAATCGATGCAACGGATTTCGATCGCCAAGTAGTTCGCAAGACCAACGAAACTGCGGGACGGGCTTTTCCTGTAATGTTGAATACCGAACATCCCCAGTTTTTCGTGCGTCTGCAACGATGCTCAGGCTATAACTTAAAAATTGCAGAGATTGAAGGCAGTTGTGCGCCAAAATTGGTGAAGCAAATTCGCAAACTACCTTTAATAGCAGCGATCGTTTGGAATCTGCTCTTACTTTACCTCATTAAACCAATTGATGCTGAGGCTTTGCGGGAAACTGTACGTTAGGACGGTTATCTGTTGAGATTGTGTGTAAGTGAGTCAAACAAGTCAAAAGTCAAAAGTCAAAAGAAAAATCTTTTGACTTTTATATAGCAACCCTAAATCATTTGTGAGACATAACCAAGGACAAAGGACAGTCAACACCAAAATTTTCACTAATCAAATAGGATTGCTATAGTTATTTGTCAATAAATTCTTGGACTAAAGCCATAGCATTAGGAGGAATTTGGGTAATTAGGCGAAATGGAAATGCAGAAGTAGATCTAGAGTTGACATAATCTGATGTGAGAAACACAGCGTAGTTTTTAGCTTCTGGAGTTAGTTGTGCAGCGAAGGATAAAGTTAAAGCTTTAACTAACTGACGAACATCAGCCGCTTTTTCGCCGACAACTTCATCGCCACTGATGGGTGTACTGATTTTTCCTATTTGATCCTGAGTGGTACTTGGGTCTTTGACACTCAAATGAGTACCTCCAACTACACCAACTAACCATTTGGGGGATGGGATTTTATCAAATCCAAGAATTTGTTCGGTTAAAGCCGGGGTGGTTTTATCTGCTGAACTTGTTAACACCAAGGTAGGAACCTGTACCTTGGTTAACCCAGTTTCACCAAATATTAGAGAAGTTGTAGGATTAAGAGCGATCGCAGCTTTAATCCTATTATCCCGCAATTGATAGCTATTTTCTGGCAGTTCTTCAGCGATACACTGCATAGCTTCCCCTAAACTCAAGATAGCCAAGTTCCCTTTACAGCGTTGTTTGAGTCGTTGTAGTTGTAACTCGCCGCCAGCAATTGTCAAAGCCGTACCACCACCAAAAGAATAGCCAACAATCATCGCGTTCTGAGTCGCAAGTTTACCCACAAGAGGGTTATTAGCTGTTTGATTCAACTTTTCTAACTCGTCGAGAACAAAACTAATATCTTGAGGGCGATTTAAAAACTCCTCTGGCTTGACAAGTCTGTTTTTACCTTGTAAAGCTGAGTTAACATTATTTCCATTACTACCAGGATGTTCTAAAGCTACAACGACATAACCGTGGGATGCTAGATGTTCCGCCAGATAACTCAAGTCAGTGCGGACAGAACCGAAGCCGTGAGAAAACACAATTACAGGTTTTTCAGGAGTTACAGCAGTTGACCAGTAAACATCAACTGGAATATTGCGATTGCGCTTTTGGTCATTTAAGTCTAATTTGAGGATTTCTACTTTAGCGGTTCCTGGTTGCGAAGGGTCAAAAAGATAAGTAACTTGGGGTATTCTCGGCTGTGGGTTCAAAAGGTCTAGTTGAGGTGCAATTGCCAACATAAATTGTTGGGTACGCCAAAAAGCTGTATTTAAACTCCCTGCAACTTTAAAAGCCTGCGGTACATTAATTTCCAAGCGTTTACTCGGATAAGCTGCAATAAAACTGAGTATAGAAAGACCTTGTGGTGCAGTCGATCCTAGAACTAATCCTGCCCTGAGTGCTTGTACTCCAGCTTTATCCTCCCTGGCTAAAGCCGTAGACAAGTCATTGAGAATACTAGTACCAATCTGCGTATTTACTAACCTATTAATAGTAACAATATTTAACGGTAAATTCATGTTTAACGCCCCAACAAACAACTGGCGTTGTTGTTCCGATAAGCGTTTAGCATAAGGCTGCAAACTTCTGGGTAATTTCCCAGTTTTTGCAGTCTTTTGCAATTCAGCAAGGGTGATAGTTTCCGTAAATAGACCAAAACGGACAACAACTGTGTCAGCTGCTTTTGCAGAAGTATTTGTACTGAATTGCGTCAGTGCAATGGCGCACAAAAAACTACCAAGCTTTTTCAAACTTTGCCAACTTCTAGCCATGAAGATTTTCACCAATTCATACTTACGTGAATATAGCGGATATTCGTGTATTTGACTACTTCATTCACCGCCGAGAAATAGACGCAGATTTTCTTTAAAAGTTAATAGCGATCGCTCCTATGTGGTAAATGTATTTGCTAGGGCGATGGCGATTCATCAAAAACATCACAAAAATAAAAAATTGTACAATTAATTACAGCTAAAAATTTGAACAAAAATCGGTGTTAATAGCCACAAAAAACCGATTGTTTATCAATTAAGTTTAATACTGCAACAAATATCCTTTGTCATTAGTCATTAGCCATTGGCTATTAGTTATTAGCCATTAGTCCTTTGCTCATCCCCAATGCCCAATGACTAAGGAAACTCCAAAAAATAAACAACGTTTAACTGTTGACTGTGAACCGTCAACAGTTTTCTATAGAATATTTTTTTACTTGGAGTCCCCAACCTGTTGCATGTAGATAGTTTTATTTCTGTTGCTGCACTACCATTACTCTTCAAATTGCGCCAGTAGCACCAACACTTTTTTTAATTTTATGCTTCCTCGAATGATTTATATTTTTATTTTCCTGCTTTCCCTAAGTATTATTACATTATGGTGGCCTGTAAATGATTCTGTTTGTAATTCTGAAGCTTTTTTAGCATCAAATACTACAAAATTTCAAATACAAGCCACTAAAGTTGTTGTTAAACCGTGGCTTGGTAAACACAAATCATACGGAATCTTTATGATTCCTGATGAATACAAACAAACTCCCTATTTTGTGTTGACAGTCAAAGGAGCAGGAAATTACTGTTCAAAACAATTCGGCTATCGAAAAAAAATTGATGACATTGTTGCTCAGCCAGAAACTTATCTATTAAGAAAATTCATTAGAACACGAACATCTGTACGATTGATTCTTCAAGGTTTATACTTCGAGATTAACGATAAAACAAATTGGACATTAACTTTTCCTCTCATCTCCTCTGACAGCGAACAGGGAAGAGTAGATGGTGGCGTGCAATAGACCGGCAAAAATAGAGATTAGGGAGTAGGGAAAACAAATTTTCATTACATGAATTATTAATGACCAATGACCAATTACCTATGACTAATAACTAATAAAATCCTCATTTTTTTCTAATAAAGCAGTGGTAGTATTGAGGACAATCTGTGCCGAACCGATAAAAAACGATCGCTCAATAGTGGCTGGAACGTCGCTGGGTTGATGATAATGGGGAGTACGTAAATTTGCGGTATCTGTCACCAGTACAGCACCCGCTCCTTGATACCAAAAAGGTGCATGGTCGCTGCGTAAAGTATCTGGTGTCAGTAGACCTTTAAGGGGAATTGGCAATGTTAAAACTGCTGGCAGATTTGATTCGTGCTTATTCTGAGCAGTTGGGGGAATATTCTGGGAGTTTTTAAAGGCATTCAATAAAGGTAAATGCTCTGTATCGCCCACTACCACCAAAAAATCGCCTTTGTTACTAGGTGGGGTAATAGGTAATCCCGCAGGATATTTTTGACACCCTGGTGTGTAACAAGCATAACCTACCATATCCATAACGATCGCCCCGCCTAAATTTTCCAAGCGTGCTTTGTGAGTAACAAAAGCCTGACTACCTAAAAGTCCTGCTTCTTCTTGGTCAAAAAACGCTAATTGTAACGTCCGTGGTGTGGGACGAGAACCCAATAACCTTGCAACTTCCAGCATTACAGCTACACCACTGGCGTTATCATCAGCGCCAGGAGAAGAAGCAACAGTATCGTAATGCGCCCCCACGAGAATTGTTTTAGCCGTTTTGTTAGTTCCTGGACGTTCGGCAAAAATATTTACACCGTTGTCGAACTTCTCTAATTTAGGTGTCCAGCCGAATTTTTTTAATTCAGTTGTGATATAAGTGCGAGTACGCGATCGTTCTGTTGTTGTGTAGCGCTGAAAATTCAACTGTTGGATATGGGTTAACAGTCTTTCACCAGAAACTTGTAGGTTCGTGTCAACTTCCTGAAACTCTGGCTGTGGTTCTGGTGTTTGTACTGGAACACTCTGAACAATTTCTGGTGAGGGAGGCTGTTGAAAAAACGTGCTACCTCTGCTACCCACTACCACAACTGTCATCACCACCAACACCATCAGCCAGATCCATTTTTTCATGTGATTTATCCTTGGCTTCCAGACTTAGGGTAGCGCAAATCCCTAATAAGCTGTAAAACCTCTACAAAGCATGTTTTGTGGCTGATGGGGAGACTTGTACTGAGCGGAGCCGAAGTATGGGAAGATCGGGATATGACCAGAGGAATTGAGCAATTAAGCAATACTAATTATTTAAATTAAACATTATAAATAATTTGTGAATTTAATATGAAGAGGAAATTTACATACTAATAATGAATAGCTTAGAGCCTATTTATAAACTAAATATTAAGTAGGGTGTGTTACGGCTGTGTAGGAATTTGAGGGTTTAAGAAAGTCTAATTTAACTGCAAAACACCATATTTACAGGTGTGTTACTTACTGCCTTAACGCACCCTACAATTTCAGGTTTACTTTATAAATGGTCTCTTAATAAACTTCATAACACCATTATTTCTAACGGTACAAGACAAATAACGAAAAATGGTGCAATTTGAAAGTAGTATAAATATCGTAAATTATGGACGCTGCCAAACGCCTTGCTACTCTAAATCGCATCCGCAAACTCAGCCGTTTGATGGATACATCTATACGCATCCCTCTAACAGGTTTTCACATTGGACTAGACCCAATTATTGGTCTAGTTCCAGGTGCTGGTGACTTAATTAGTACAGGGTTTTCAGCTTACATCATATTTTTAGCTACTCAGTTTGGCATCCCACATCGAGACTTAGCCAAAATGATTTTTAATGTTGGTTTAGAAACAGTCCTGGGTACTGTGCCTTTTGTGGGTGATTTGTTTGATGCTTTTTATAAATCCAACATTAGGAATTTAGCGATTTTAGAGCAACATTTGACAGCTGTTGAACCAGAACTTAAAGAAGTGTCCGATCAACTTTACTCTCGTCAATATCAAGTTTGACAACTTGTCTTTTGACAGAGAGCGCAACTTCACTTAGAGTGCCCCAATGGAGGAGTGCTAAGTACTCAGTACTAAGCAAAAAGCAAGAAAAAAAATTTCTTCTCTTCAAAATCTTTATTTTGAGACTCAGGATTCATAACTCACAACTGTCGGACTTTTCTTATGGTAGATTTATTGCCGATCGCAATCCTGGGGTTTCTGGGTAGTTTTGGGCATTGCTTTGGTATGTGCGGGCCGCTAACAGTAGCGTTTTCCCTGTCTCATCAGCCAAAAATTTCCTACACAGCTTCCCGTGGAGGAACCTCAACCTTAGAAAAGTCCAACAGTTGGCAACAGCAATTAAAGTTTCATATCTTGCTCAATCTCGGACGGATGTTGAGCTATGCTCTAGTGGGCGCTGGTATTGGGGCGCTGGGTTCGGTATTGCTGCAAGGCGGACAACTAGCAGGTATTGGCAGTGATTTCCGGCGTTGGATGGCAATTATCACTGGTGTGATGCTCATCTGGTTTGGCTTAGCACAAATAAAACCAGATTTGCTACCCCACATTCCTGTGCTGCATCCTTTACTAAAAGGCGGTTTACACCATCGCCTCAGCACAGGAATGGTCAAACTTTCCTTAAAAACCAAATGGTGGACGCCATTACTTTTAGGAATGACTTGGGGATTAATGCCCTGTGGTTTCCTATATGCCGCTCAAATTAAAGCTGCTGGAACTGGTAATTTATGGATGGGTACAGCAACCATGCTGGCTTTTGGCTTGGGAACTCTACCCACGATGTTAGGTGTAGCCGTCTCCACCTCTTTGGTGAGTCAAGACAAACGCAGTCAGTTGTTTCGATTAGGTGGCTGGGTTACCCTCGTCATTGGCGTCATCACCTTGCTGCGGACTGGCGACACAATGGTAGATTACACCGGACACGCCGCTTTATTTTGCTTGATGCTGGCCTTAATTGCCCGTCCCATTAGTGGCTTGTGGGCGTCAGCACTGCGTTACCGCCGTGCTTTAGGTGTGGGAGCTTTTGTGCTTGCAGTGGCTCACACCATCCACACCATCGCACACTCATTCCAATGGGATTTGACTCGCTTTTCTTTCCTGCCACCACAATTTCAGTGGGGGATGGCTGCGGGTGCTGTAGCATTGATATTAATGTCCCCCGCCGCTTTCACGAGTTGGGAATCATTGCAAAAATCTTGGGGCAAACGTTGGCGACAGATTCATTTATTAAGTGTGCCAGCTTTGCTCTTGAGTGCTATTCACACTGTGTTGATTGGTTCCCATTATCTGGGTTCCTGGCAATCAACTTGGGGAAATAAATTAGCGGCAGTACTGATGGTAATTGTTACCATTGGAGTTTTGTTAGTACGTTCCCGCTTTTTTTGGTCAAAGTTAGCCTTAGAAAAGTTTTATGTTCCCCCAACTAAATCGCGGTAAATCATTGTTATCTTCTGCCTCCATTCCCACGAGTTTAATCAACAAAGGAAAGATTCAGTATTTATTATTCCTGAGTTGCTTAGCCATATCAATAACTAATCTTTCCCCTGCTGCTGCTCATAAAGTAGAAGTCTCTGGAGATGTGGGTGGCACACTTCACATTGAACCAAACGATAATCCGCGTGCTGGAGAACCCTCCCAAGCCTGGTTTGCCCTTACCCGCAGAGGTGGAAAAGTAATTCCCCTAGCCCAGTGTAATTGTCAATTAGCTGTTTATGCCGAACCGTACGCAGCCGGAGAGCCAGCACTTTTAGAACCAACATTAAAACCTGTGGCTGTTGAGCGTTATCAAGGCATCCCAGGTGCAGAAATTGTTTTTCCCAAGCCAGGACTTTATCAGCTGGAACTAAATGGTAAACCAGCCTCAGGAGCAAGATTCAAGCCTTTCGAGTTCAAATTTGAAGTCACCGTAGCCGCTGGCTCGACAACAAATACACGAAATATCCAAAATGTCAATACAAATGTAGCCCAAAATGAAAGTCAAAGCTTACCACTTTGGGCGATCGCTCTGCCAATCCTTGGATTTATAGCCATCTTATTTGTTGCATTCCGAGGGATGAGAGGAGGGAGTGGGGAGTAGGGAGTAGGGTAAGCAGGGGAAAAGGTTAAAGGAAAAAGGGAAAAGCAATAAATTAAATCTTTCCCCTTTCCCCCTTACCCCTTTCCCTTTCCCCATTCATTAGCCCTATGCCCTACTTATTTATTTATGTCGCTTTTGATGCCACTGCCACGCATGAGCGACTATATCTTTGATAGATGGATATTGAGGTTTCCAGTTTAAGATGGTTCTGGCTTTTTCGCCGCTACCAATGAGAATTGGGGGATCGCCAGGACGGCGTGAGCGTTCTTCGACTTTGATGCTAACTCCTGTGACTTCTTCGGCGGCGGCGATGGTTTCTCTGACAGAAAAGCCGCTACCGTTGCCTAAATTAAAAACTTCGCTATCGCCACCTTTTAATAAATATTCCAATCCTAAAATATGAGCATCTGCTAAGTCATTCACATGAATATAATCGCGAATACAAGTACCGTCGGGTGTGGGATAATCAGTACCGAAAATTGAAATTGACTCTCGTTTGCCTAAGGCTGTCAGCAATACCAAGGGAATTAAATGCGTTTCTGGTTCGTGATCCTCACCAAGTAAACCATCGGGATTAGCACCAGCAGCGTTAAAATAGCGAAAACGCACTGATTTAAAACCATAAGCCGCATCAAAATCAGTGAGAATTCTTTCTACCATCAGCTTAGTGGCCCCATAAGGATTAATGGGATTTTGGGGATGGGTTTCTGGAATTGGTACGAATTCTGGTACACCATAGGTGGCGCAAGTGGAAGAAAATACAAATTTCTTTACAGAAGCCGTTAACATGGCTTCCAATAGTGTGAGAGTCCCAAGGACGTTATTGCGGTAATATTTGGCAGGGTCAATTACCGATTCTCCCACGTAGGCATAGGCAGAAAAGTGCATGACAGCGGCGATATCGTGGGTTTTGAATAGGTGGTCGAGTAGAGAGCGATCGCCTGTATCGCCCACTATAAGTTCTACTTCTAATACCTTTTCTACTAAATCGCGATGTCCGTACACCAAATTATCAAGAATCACAACGTTATAACCTGCTTGCTTGAGAGCTAGCACCGTATGAGAGCCAATATACCCAGCTCCCCCTGTCACCAAGATGGTAGGCTTTCCAGACAACATAGTTTTTCCTTTTAAGTTCATAACTACTGAATTAATTTAACTAATTCCGTGAAATTCCCCACAGCTCAATAGATAACTATAGAGTGACGATGGTGAGAGCCTATGCGGTAGGCTAGTTTACTTTACTGGTGCTACATTACTCTTCTGGAAATTTATAAATAATAGACGCAGTGTCAAAAAATTGCACTAAAATCACTACGACGGTAGTCTTTCGGTGTGAGGTTTGAGGTATTTCAAGTCAAATGGTGCAATTACAATTTGACGATAGAATAAATCCATTTCCCGAAACCTCTAGGCTAAACTCTTACGGGTTAGCTAGTTGACACCTGTGGCTCATGCTTAGACAGTATCTTTGGTGGGTATTTTCCGACCAATGCATTGTCTTTACAAGATCCCACTGTTGTCGGGAAAAATTTCGGTAGTTCCTTGGAGGGAAGCCATAACTTTGCTGAGCAATGCTCAAGTCAAAAAAATGGCACAAAACCCCAATCAAAGCGGACTGCCTCACCACCGTACTGGCTCACCGCACCAGAAAATTTGAGAGTTAATCTATGTTTCTATTGCTAAGCCGGGTACTGTTGTGGCTGCTGATTGGCACAATCGTATATTCTCTGTTCCAGCGATTTTATCCTTCTGGAACTTTTGTAGGGCGATTAATCTTAGTCATTATGTTGGTAATCGTAGCCCTATCGTTTCTCAACCCCAATGAACCAGCTGTGGCGTCGTTGTGGAGGATGATATCTTTTCCACTCAAGCCTCTGGGAGCCTCTGTGTTAATGATGATTTTTGCGGCTCAAAGAATCAAAGGAGGCGGGATAGACAAACCAGGAGGATACTTAGTAGGCTGGGCACTAACGATTTTGCTGTTGGCGAGTACACCAGCAGTGGCTTATTTTCTTTATAGAGCGCCTTTAGGAGCAACTAATGTATCAACACCAGAAACATTAGTAGCTTTAGGACAACCAACCAGCACAGGCAATGTTTCAGATGTGACGGGGAATAACATTCTTTCTTATAATTTGAGAGTGCCTCCATACTTAATGCAAGGAAATCCTCAAGAAATTCGGACACGCGGTTTACGACTTGAAGACTTTGTACCTAATGCAGAAACCTTGCAATTGACCACAAGAACTTGGGAAAGTTATCTCACAGAAATTTACAGGTTCTTGCGTGTTCAGCGGTAAAAAAGTAAAAAAGAAATACTCAAAAGGTCGCAACCCACTTTCTAGTACTGCTTTCTTTAATAGGTAGCAGTACTAGTGAGCAGAATAGTTTAGGCTATGATTGCCGCCAAGCATTATTCCCTCAGCTGCCTTGTGGGAATAGCGGTTAATTTAGGATGATAAAGTTGCAAAATTGCTTTAATGGCAAAATCTCGAAGACTCGCTAAACTCGGTGCTTACCTCCGACCCCATTGGCGGGAAGCGTCTTTAGGCATTCTCGCTCTGTTGTCTGTGAATGCCCTTGGCGTTTATATCCCTTGGCTGATTCGTGATGGCGTTGACAAACTATCAAAAAGCTTTAGCTGGAATCAGATACTACATTACGTAGTTATTATTGTATTGCTCAGTTCCGCAATGTGGCTAATGCGTATGGCTTCACGCATTTGGCTATTTGGGGTTGGGCGTCAGGTGGAATTTGACCTCAAACAACGGATTTTTGAACACTTACTGAAGCTCGAACCGTCTTATTTTGCCAGTAATACTGCTGGCGATTTGATTAGTAGGGCTACCAGTGATGTGGACAATATCAAGCGGTTGCTGGGTTTTGCCGTGTTGAGTTTGGCAAATACAGTTTTTGCCTACGCTTTGACACTGCCAGTAATGCTAAGAATTAGTGTAGAGCTGACACTAGCTTCTTTGGCAGTGTACCCTTTTATGTTCTTGTTGGTGAGTTTGTTTAGCGATCGCTTACGCAAACAACAAGCAGCAGTGCAAGAGCAACTCTCTGATATCAGCGAACTCATCCAAGAAGATATTAGTGGTATTGCTTTAATTAAAATCTACGCCCAAGAAGCCAACGAGCGCCGAGCTTTTGCCCAGAAAAATCAGCAACTATTAACTGCAAATCTGGAACTGGCAAAAAGCCGCAATACACTTTTTCCATTAATTGGCGGTTTAGCTAACGTCAGTTCCCTAGTAATTATTTGGCTAGGTGCAACGCGGATGTCTTCTGGGACGCTTCAGATTGGGGACTTTCTCGCACTCTTAATTTATGTAGAGCGTTTAGTGTTCCCTACTGCTCTTTTAGGGTTTACAATTAGCACCTACCAACGAGGTGAAGTAAGTATAGACCGGCTGGAATCTATTCTCAGTGTGACACCGCAAATTCAAGACACACCCGATGCGATACATCTAGAAATGGATGAACTCAAAGGAGAAGTGACGGCAAAAAATCTCAGCTACACTTATCCTGGTTCCGTGACTCCAGCCTTAGCAAATGTTAACTTTACCATTGCTCCGGGGGAAACCGTGGCAATTGTTGGGGCAATTGGTTCGGGAAAATCTACTTTAGCCAACGCTTTACCGCGTTTGTTGGATATTGAACCAGAACAATTGTTTTTAGACGGACACGACATTACTCACATAGCCTTGGCAGATTTGCGGAGTGCGATCGCCTACGTTCCCCAAGACAGTTTTCTTTTTAGTACCACAATCAAAAATAATATCCGCTACGGTGACCCAGTTACCGAACAAGAAAGGGTAGAGTTAGTAGCTAAACTAGCTCAAATTGATGCAGAAATTAATAATTTTCCCCAGCAATACGAAACCATCGTTGGCGAACGCGGTATTACTCTTTCTGGCGGTCAGCGCCAACGTACTGCTTTAGCTAGAGCTATGCTGGTGGATGCACCAGTATTAATTTTAGATGATGCCCTCTCCAGTGTAGATAATCAAACAGCTACACAAATTCTCAAAAATCTGTCTGGTGGTACGCAGAAAAAAACGGTGATTTTTATTACTCATCAATTATCTGCTGCTGCTGCTGCTGACCGGATTTTTGTTATGGAAAAGGGAAAAATTGTGCAGATGGGAAGTCACTTAGAACTTGTGCAACAACAGGGACTTTACAGAAATTTGTGGAGCCAGCATCAAGTTGAGGAATTACTGCATTAACGAACGGGCAACTCTTAACAGGGAACAGGGAAAAGGTTAATGGTTCGACAAGCTCGCCAAC
>NZ_JACKZU010000239.1:0-12473 GCF_014222165.1 Nostoc sp. 2RC | reverse complement strand
GTTTGTATCAACCTTAAGTGGACGCTACCACATTTTCATGCTTGGCGGTGAAATTTTTTTCATTGGGACTGCCTTCTGAAAGCTGTGCGCCCCTACAAATGTACAAATAATTTGGGATAATTTATTTTTTGGAAGTCCCTAAATTAATTGAAAACTCATATAAACCTAACTCGCAATCCCCATAAAGTCTTAAAATATTGTTAATTTCTGGCAAACCCCTCCACCTTCAACTTACAAGTACCACCCCAAAATCATTATGGCTATTGGCTATGTCGCGCTTGTTCTTCATGCACATCTGCCCTTCGTTCGTCACCCAGAAAGTGACTATGTGTTGGAGGAAGAATGGCTCTATGAAGCCATCACAGAAACTTACATCCCATTATTAAAAGTATTTGAAGGCTTAAAGCGAGACGGTATCGACTTTAAAATCACGATGAGTATGACACCGCCTCTAGTGTCGATGCTTCGTGACCCTCTGCTGCAAGAACGCTATGACGCCCACTTAGCACAACTAGAAGAACTTATAGAGATGGAGGCCGAGCGTAACGTCCATAATGGACATATTCGCTACTTGGCCGAACATTACGCCACTGAGTTTAACGAAGCGCGTCAAATATGGGAACGCTACAACGGTGACTTGGTGACGGCTTTTAAGCAGTTCCAAGATAGTAATAACCTGGAAATTATCACTTGCGGCGCTACCCACGGCTACTTGCCATTAATGAAAATGTATCCGCAAGCAGTGTGGGCACAAATTCAGGTAGCTTGCGAACATTATCAGGAAACCTTTGGACAAGCACCGAGAGGTATTTGGTTACCTGAATGCGCTTACTACGAAGGTGTAGAGCGGATGCTGGCAGATGCTGGTATACGTTACTTCCTCACCGATGGACATGGTATTCTTTACGCCAGACCCCGTCCCCGCTTTGGTACTTACGCTCCAATTTTTACAGAAACCGGCGTTGCTGCCTTTGGTCGAGATCATGAATCTTCTCAACAAGTATGGTCTTCTGAAGTCGGCTATCCTGGTGCGTCAGAATATCGAGAATTTTACAAAGATTTGGGCTGGGAAGCAGAATATGAGTACATCAAGCCCTACATTATGCCCAATGGTCAACGAAAAAATACGGGCATTAAGTATCACAAAATTACTGGACGTGGTTTAGGGCTGTCAGATAAAGCACTCTATGACCCTTATTGGGCAAGGGAAAAAGCAGCGGAACATGCCGCTAACTTTATGTATAACCGAGAGCGGCAATCTGAACATTTATATGGTATAATGCAGCGCCCGCCAATAATTGTTTCGCCTTATGATGCGGAGTTGTTTGGACATTGGTGGTATGAAGGGCCTTGGTTCATTGATTTTCTATTCCGCAAGTCGTGGTATGACCAAGGAACCTATGCAATGACCCACTTGGCAGATTATCTGCGATCGCATCCAGTACAGCAAGTATGTCGTCCTTCCCAGTCAAGTTGGGGTTTTAAAGGTTTCCACGAGTATTGGTTGAACGAAACAAACGCTTGGATTTATCCGCATTTACACAAAGCTGCGGAGCGAATGATAGAAATATCGCATGTGGAGCCAGAGGATGAATTGCAGTGGCGAGCATTAAATCAAGCAGCACGAGAATTGCTGTTAGCACAATCTTCTGACTGGGCTTTCATTATGCGGACAGGAACTATGGTACCTTACGCAGTCAGACGCACGCGATCGCACTTGATGAGGTTTAATAAACTCTACGAAGACGTGATAGCTGGCAAAATTGACAGTGGTTGGCTCGAAAAAGTCGAAGTAATGGATAACATCTTCCCTAAAATCAACTATCGCGTTTATCGTCCGTTGTAGTAGGGTAATTAATTAAGCAAGAGTAGGGTGGGTGTTATTTATTTACCCACCCTAATTTTTTATCCACATTCTATTAAGCTGCCTTTGTTGCTATTGGGGCAGGTTGCGGCTGGTATAAGCATCTATGGCATAAGCAGGAATACGCTTTGTGTAGTCTATATCTAAGCCAGTGAGGGATTTAGCCAACTTTTCAAAAGACTCAGAACGCCAGTTACGCTCGTGGATAGGCTTGCTTTGTTCTCCCAAGAAATAAGCCAGAGAGCCTAAAACTGAAGCGGCTACCCAACCCACAACCGCTAATGCAATTACTATAGTCATTGTTCCACCTCGTTTTTAAGTTTTGTAAATTTATGTAAACAAATATAACTTTAACAAAATAAAAGTTGCAATCTATCCACGGGTGTGTATGCCGATAGACTAAGTACGGTATTCCACACTGAAGAGTACCAAGTGGTGAGTATTGACTCAAACAATAAGACGGAAGTAACGGCAAACTATTATGAAACTATTATGTTAGAGGCTATCTGGGTCAATATTTAATTCTCGGAGTTTAGCAGCTAATCTTTGCGCCTTTTCTTCTGCGGCTTGTCGTGCAACTGCTTCTTCTTCATGAGTTAGGAGTGTTTGACCCGTAGCTGGATTGTAAAAACGCAGTTTTCCTGCCTCTAGGCGCAACTCTAGCCCCAAAACTTCACTGGTTAGGGACACTGTACCATCTGGTAGGGTATTTGTTGTCACTGGGAAATAATTACCTTCGACCAAGCGTAAACCTTGGAGTTGGGGATTAAGATAATCGCCTGTAGGATCGTACTGAAAATATTCACGCACTCCTAGAAAAGCGTAGATTCCTTTTTTTGCACCTTGGTCTTTGCTACGGGTGGTTTTTGAGGTAATCTCTAGAACGAAATCTGGAATTTTATCGTTTTCTTCCCAGGTTTTGTAAGAACCTCTGTCGCGTTTTTCTACTCCAAACACCACGAATACATCTGGTGCGACAACTGATTCTGGATTACCTTTTTCGTAATAGATAAATAAATTACCAGCTACGTAGATATCTGGGTGATTTTCAAAATAAATCCGCAGCACACTTCTTGCATAAATCAAATAGCTGCACTGTAAATCACCTTCAGCCATTGGCTTACCGTCCTCATCTGGATATTCAATTGGGGTAACAGGGATATACTCTACTGAGGCTGTCATGGGCAAATCCCTCAACTCATCTAGGGCTAAATTCAATAATATCGCTCAAAATGCGATCGCCATAATTAGCAGGCTGTGAAATTACTAAAAATTCCAAATTCTCTCTAATCTTGACTTTTATCATCAGAATCTTCTAACTCGCATTCTGCAAGTAAATTATCAATACTTTCAGGAAATTCCCCATTTTCAACTTTTTTTGTAAAAACTTGATAACAATCTTTTTTATCGCCTTCTTTACGAGGAAAGCCTAACCAAAGAATAATAATAATTTTTTGTTTTTTGAACGCTCTAAAAAATAACCTATATCGTTCAGGTAATCCCATTTTTTTGAGACGCCCATACTTTTGCAGGGGTTTTTGTAAAGCAAAGTTGCTAGCAAAAGGATCTTGAGGAATTTTTTCTTTAATGCCAATATTCAATGCTTTTAAGAATTTGACATCTGAATGTGTAATAAATTCTTCTTTAGACAACTCATTTTTTAAAATACGAACCCTATTACGCAATTCTACCCATTGTTCGTTAAACAATGGGTAGAAAAAAATCTGCCAACCATTACAAGTAAATGTAGCCATTAATCTATAACTACATCAGCTAGTAAATCATCTATCTCGTCACTCATTTCTTGGGTATAAGGAACAAGCTTAGAAGGATTTTGCATCGCATCCTTCATCAAAAAGTCAAGAAAAAGGCTCATCATAATGCCCTCATCTTCATCAACTTCATCAACATTATCAGTTTCTAATCTAACTAAGAACGTATTATCAGATAGTACTTCAATATAACCTGAAGCATTAGCTAAATGAGGATAGTCCTTAGAGAATGCGCGAGGTAAGCGAAACCCATCTTGATTTCCTACCTTTGCATGAGTCACACGATAACTTTTTCCAGCCATGAGCGAATTCCTAAGTAGGAAGATCTTAGGTATTTAAATATAATACTTAGACACCATAGATTTGATATGAAAAGTTATATTTTTGTTATAACAAATGTTATAACTTATAATTAAACTATAACAGATTCCGCAAAAAGAGACTAAGAAGTTAATATAATAATTTTTAATTAAGTACATATACTTGAAAACCAAATTGCATATAAAACTCACACTCTTATAGGTAGGCTTAAAACCATAACATATAAAAAAGACAGGCAAGATGCCTGTCCTACAAGGAATGAATGATTTAGCAAAGAATTTAGAAATTCATCTCAGCAGCTTGGACTTTTTCAACCTGCTTCTTCTTCAGCACTAGCATCACTTGAGCCAGCATTACAAGAGCGATGAATGCAATTAATCCTTTGACTCTGCCAGCGTCTTGCAGTACGATTTCTGCATCTCTTTGACCGAATCCACCGACGTTGGGGTTATTGGTCAAAGCATCACCAGCCTTAACTGCTTGTCCTTCGGAAACAATCAATTCTGGCCCTGCGGGAACTGTATCAACAACAACATCACCAGACTCAGGTTGGATGTTCAGCAGATATTTAACGTTACCGTCTTCATCTTCTTCTTTGGCAATTTTGGTAATTGTGCCAGTAGCGGAAGCATTGTAAACGTTGTTGTTGCTCTTTTCGCCAGTGGGATAAACTTGTCCGCGTCCGCGATTACCACCTACGTGAACTGAATATTTACCGAACTGGATGTTTTTGTCAGTTGCGGGGTTGGGAGAAAGAACTGGGAAGACGATTTCTTGGTACTGTTCGCCAGGTAACGGGCCGACGATGACAATATTTTCTTTGTCTTCGCTGTAGGGTTGGAAGTAAGTATCGCCGATTTCTTCTTTAAGCTCTTCGGAAATGCGGTCTTCAGGAGCAATCTTAAAGCCTTCGGGTAACATCAGCACAGCACCGACGTTTAAGCCAGTTTTAGAACCATCAGCACCAACTTGCTGAACGCTGGTGTCGTAGGGAATCTTGACTACAGCTTTGAACACAGTGTCAGGTAGCACCGATTGGGGAACTTCCACTTCTGTCGGCTTGGCTGCTAGGTGACAGTTCGCACAAACAATCCGCCCGGTTGGTTCGCGGGGGGTTTCAGGATAGGTTTGCTGTGCCCAAAACGGATAGGCAGCAGCAGATTGGGGAAGGGCGAGATCGCAACTGAAGTAAAATGTCACAGTGGCGATCGCTATGAGCAATGTTTTAACAATTGCTCTAGCACTGCGAGTTAACCTCGCTGTTACAGAAGCATTTCTCATCTCTATAAGGACAATGATTGAAGTTAGTCATTAGTCATTGGGCATTGAGAGTTAAGAGTTAAGAGTTAGGAGTTAAGAGTTAAGAATTATTCTCCTTGTCTCCCTTGTCTGCCTCACTCCCTCATCCCTTACTCAGTAATTAATTAAGCCCACCAAGGTGCATCGCCAGTACGGAAGTCTGTTTCAGTCCAAGGACTTAAAACAATTTTGTCGTCTGTTGTGCTGGCGTGGGCTAAAGCTAAAGATAGTGGTGCTGGGCCGCGAACAACTTTACCAGTTGAATCATACTGAGAACCGTGGCAAGGACACTTAAATTTGTTCTCAGCAACGTTCCAAGGAACAACACAACCCAAGTGGGTGCAGATAGCATTAATCCCGTAATCTTTGATGGCTTCTTTGTTTTCTACCACAATATAGGTGGGGTCACCCTTGAGTCCTTGAACTAAAGTGCGATCGCCTGGGTTACGGTTTTCGAGAAACTTGGCGAGACTAACATCATTGCCCAACTCATCTTTGGCTGTGGTTCCGCCACCAACACCACCGCTAGCTGGTGGAATAAAGTAATTGACAAAGGGATACAATGCACCCAGAGCTACTCCAGTGACAGTCCCAAAAGTGAGCAGATTCATGAACTGACGACGCCCCATATCTGGCACGTCTGCTGATTCCGAAAATTGAGCCATAATCTACGCGCTCTTTGTGTATTTTGTTAAGCATTTTGACAGGAGTACTTGTACTTGAGTAACTCTTGTCTGAAGTCGAAATGCTAACGCTTACGACGATGCCATACTTCTCTGTTCCAAGATTATGTTTAGCATCTTTTCTGTTAGCATTACATTTCTTTATATCCTTATCATACTGGAGTTACGGAACTTAACATCATAACTAAATGTAAAATCTGATTGAGAAAAGCTATGACAGGACAGGAATTACGTCAACTGTTGATTGAGAAGTGGGGATACTCTTACGACGTGCAATTTCGGCGGGCACAGGGGAAGATATTTTTGCAAGTGATGTGGAAATATTTGGAGCAAGCTTCTTTTCCCTTAACTGAGACTGAATACCAAGAGCATCTTGATAGTATTGCTAGTTATCTTCATGCTCTTGGCGGAGTAGCACAAGTGCAAACATTTATCACCCAAACACGCGATCGCCCCCGACTCGGTAAAGCTGTTAGTATTCCCCTTGATTTGGGCGAACGAGCTTCTGAATGGATATTATGAGTTATTACTTAATTAAAAAATATAAAGCCGACCAACTCCCAGATAATTTTCCAGATCGAGCAGAATTTCAACTATCCTAAAGAATTCTTTTGCCCAGAGTTACATCTCTATCTGGCTGAATTAACACAACTTCACCATCATCTAGAACCACTCCTAACACTAAAACTTCTGAGATGAAATTTGCAATTTGACGGGGTGGAAAGTTAGTTACAGCTAATATTAATCTGTCAATTAATTCACTTGATTTGTAAAGTTTTGTAATTTGGGCACTAGATTTTTTCATGCCCAAGTCGCCAAAATCTATCCACAATTTATAAGCTGGTTTTTTAGCTTGAGGAAATTCTTCAACTTTGATGATTTTGCCTACATGAATTTCGATTTTTTCAAAATCTTCAAAGTTAATTTGTGCCATTTAATTTGAGATTTTTGTACGGCGACTAGATATAGATTAACTAAGATTTTAGACGTTTTGAAATCTTGAATTTTCATCCAAAATCAAAAATTTAAAATCTAAAATTCTATGAATTTAAATTTAAATATCGCTATTTTCCTGTGAGCTTCACTAAGCCAATACCACCAAAGTAAAGCCCCAGAACTGCACCAGCTAAAAGACTTTGGGTGAGGGGGTCGGTGGAAGGTGTGAGAATTGCTCCTAAAACCACTGCTCCCATAATCACGTAACGCCAACCAGAAACCATTTTTTGGGACGAGACAATATTCAAGTTACCGAGTAATAGTTGAATGATGGGAATCTGAAAAGCTAAACCAGTGCTGAATAAAAGTAGCAGCACAAATTCAAAATATTTGTCAATAGACCAAAGTTGTTCAACGACATCTGCCCCGTAGCTGATGAAAAATTTCAAAGCTGCGGGAATTAAAAGTAAATAAGCAAATACTAAACCTGCTGCAAATAAAACACTCGACCCTAAAACCACAGGCCCCAATAAGCGGCGTTCCCGGCGAGTCAGTCCCGGAAGCACAAACTGGATAATTTGGTAAAGAATAAAAGGACTAGAAAGCACCAAGCCAGTGTAAGCTGCGACTTTCAGGGAGACAAAGAAATATTCTCCAGGTGCAAGTTGCAGAAATTTGACTCCTTGTGCTGGAACTTCAAGCAGTTGGACAATGGGCTTAACAGCAAAGAAACAACCGACAATTGCTATAGCTACAGCAATTAACGAATAAAAAATTCGCTGTCGCAACTCTTCTAAGTGGTCGAAAAGTGACATTTCGACTTCACCCGGCAACTCATCTAAAGGATCTGTTTGGGAGTTGCCATCTGTTTCTGAGTTGATATCAGTAGCGGTTACAGTATCTACGTCTTGTGAGGGCGTCATGAGTTCAGTTAGTAGGCAACATTGGTAATTTTATTGGGCATTGGGCATTGGGCATTGGGCATGGGGCATGAGGAAGATGAGGGAAGCAGGGGAGAATAATAACTCACCACTCATCAGTCATCAGTCACCAGTCAACAGTCAACTCCCTACTCAGCATTGTTAACTATTTTATCCGGCGATCGCAGCCACCAAGATCTGTTTTTCAGGGCTGCGAGTTTTTTGTCCTGTTTTTTGGGGTTGCATGTGCATAAGTTAGTAGGAAGCCATCTTGTAGGCAATGCCTTAATACGGTTGGATTCAAGGGGAAAGGGGAAAGGGGAAAGGTTTCAAATACATCCTTTACCCCTTACTGTTTTCCCAGACTACAAGGGAAGTTCATACTGCTTATCCAAACCGTATTGGGCAATGCCTAACCTAAAATAGGGTGGAACCGATAATTTGTAAATCACGTCTCTGCGGCTAGTAGGACTGAGTAACTCAACACAACATCAATATACAATGCTCAGTTTTTCAACTCCGGTTCATCAAGGTGGCATCTAAGTTTAGCGTAATCATCAGAAATTTTTAGCTGAGGTTGTATGAACCGGACAATTTGCATTGGTCTGATGGCATTGCCTATTTATTTATCCAATGCTGAGCTAAGCAATGTTTATAGTAATGTGTCAATTGTCAAAAACCAGCTTCCTACCATAGCTGCTGTGATGGTTTACAGCATGAATACCCCTTTTGATATCTTGCCTTGGCAAATATCAGCTAGAGACGATCAAACTGAAGATTGTCTTCGCTCTGGTATATGCAAGGATTGATCGGTCGCTCAACTTAATTAAACGTAAAATGTCATAAACGAGGCGAATGCAGTGAAGCGTAGCAATCGCCAAGACTCTATTTTACGTATTTCAATGTTGACTTACTTACTAAAGTGTTATGCATTTGAGTTGTAGATTCAGGGAACTCGAAAAAATAAAAGTTACAGCAGTTTCATAATTAAAAAACTAATGGTTGCAGAAAGTTATCAAGGTACAGTCCTGATTACAGGAGCCTCAACAGGAATTGGTCAGGCCTGTGCTTTGCTTTTAGACAAATTAGGATTCACTGTTTTTGCTGGTGTGCGTCAAGATATTGATGCTCAAGCACTACAAGAAAAAGCTTCACCAAGGCTAATTCCAGTTTTTTTAGATGTTACTGATGCTGATTCCATTGCTTCTGTAGCACAGAAGGTAACAAATACAGTGGGTGATGCTGGAATTTTAGGTTTAGTAAATAATGCTGGAATTGCTGTCCCCGGCCCCTTAGAATTATTACCCATCGCAGAATTTCAACATCAGATAAATGTAAATGTCACTGGACAATTAGCAGTGACACAAGCATTTCTTGGTTTATTACGCCAAGGTAGCGGTCGAATTGTGAATATGGGTTCCATTGCTGGGAGAAGTCCTACTCCATTTTTGGGTGCTTATAATGCTTCTAAATTTGCTTTGGAAGCACTCACTGATGTCATGCGTATGGAATTAAAACCGTGGGGAATTTCAGTTTCAATTATTGAACCTGGTTCCATCGCTACGCCTATTTGGAATAAATCCCTAACTCAAGCTGACATCGGACAAAACAGTTTACCAGAATCGGCACTCAATCTTTACGGTCGGGCGATGAATATTGTACGCCACAAAATGCAGATGATTGCATCTAGAGGAATTTCTGCGGATATTGTTGCTCAAGCTGTTGTCCACGCGCTAACTGCAAAACAACCAAAGACGCGATATCTCATTGGACAAGACGCCAAAATCCAAGCTGTTTTGAAACATATTTTGCCCGATCGCCTCTACGATCGCCTAATCTTATATTCAATGGGTTTGTAGTTCGATGTGATTGGGTCTAATCAATCTTTTACATTATTTGTTGTCTTTGAGAGAGGAGCGATAGCTTTACAATGTTCGCTCCTCATTTTTACGCCAATACAAAACACGATAGGTTTATGTATAGCAATCCTATTTCAGTGGTGAATAATATTCGGTGTTAATTGTCAACGGTTAACAGTCAACAACACTAACACATAATATTTCACAAATTATTTGGAATTGATATATATATTCAATAACATTACAAAATTGTACTTAATAGTACCTTTTTTTGTGTCGGATATTTTTAATATTCATAAGAGTACCTTATTTTATATTTTTGGTTTCCCTAATTTATCCTTATAGTATTTGTACTTAATTAAAATTCAAATTTAGCATTGCGATGTGCTATACAAAACGTATATATGAAAAATCAACTGGAATATTGCTAACTTAGTTAGTAATTTAAGTGAGATTTACTGAAATTAACAGAGCAATTCCGGATCGGAAATTTTGTCATCCCCATTTTTGAATTAACTTTATTAGTTATGCTCCTAGATTTAGAAAGATTTTATCAGGCTTGCAATCCAAGTAGACCTCTAATGATAGGAGATGCAAGCGATCGCCGATATTATATCGATTTTGCAGCGGTGCGGGGTGGCAAAATCATTGAGGCTTTGCAGCGTACCATCACTCGCATATCCCCAGATTCACCAACTTGTCAGCTATTTACGGGACATCTCGGCTGTGGAAAATCAACGGAATTGTTGCGCCTAAAAGCCGAGTTAGAAGTACAGCAGTTTCATGTGGTTTATTTTGAGTCTACCCACGTCTTAGAAATGGCGGATGTGGATGTGACTGATGTTTTATTGGCCATCGCCGGTCAGGTGAGTGAAAGTCTGGAGGCGATGAAAATTAAACTCAAGCCTAGATACTTTAGCAAATTGTTTGGCGAAATTGTCGATTTTTTGCAAACACCAATTGAACTGGGAGTTGAAGCCGAGTTATCTGTGGGGATTGGCAAAATTACTGCTAAAACCAAAGAAAGTCCCCAATTGCGGCGGCGGTTAAGGGATTATTTGGAACCGCGAACGGCGAATATTTTACAGTCAATTAATCAAGAACTATTAGAACGTGCCAACAAAGAACTCAAAACTCAGGGTAAAAGAGGACTAGTAGTAATTGTTGATAATTTGGATAGAGTCGCAATTCGACCTTTACCATCGGGGCGATCGCTACCAGAATACTTGTTTATTCAACGAGGCGAACAGTTACGCAAACTAAATTGTCATGTAGTCTATACTATTCCCCTAGCTTTGACTTTCTCCAACGATAGCGCCGAACTTCAACATCGTTTAGGCGGAGGAGTCGCGCCAAAAGTTTTACCGATGATACCTGTGCGTTTGCGCTCTGGAGAAATTTTTCCCCAAGGACTAGCATTGATGCGACAAATGGTTCTAGCAAGGGCTTTCCCGGACATTTTACCCAGCGATCGGTTAGGCTTAATTACAGAAGTGTTTGATAATTTAGAAACCTTAGATCGGTTGTGTTTAATTAGTGGCGGTCATGTACGCGACTTGTTGGGGTTGTTGTTTGATTGTTTGCGGGAACAAGATCCACCATTCGAGCAGGAATGTGTCGAATTGGTAATTCAAAGACAGCGAGATTACCGAGCCAATGCCATTGACCCCCATGAATGGGAACTCATTTTTCAGGTGGTGCAACAACAGAGAGTTAGAGGCGATATTGAATATCACACTTTATTGCGGAGTTTATTTGTATTTGAGTACCGCGATCGCGAAGGGGCTTGGTTTGCAGTCAACCCGGTTTTAGCAGAAACGCAAAAATTTAAATCATGGTTGAACGATACCCACAAGTAGATATCAGAGCAAATAACGAGCGGGCATTGAGGAGTTTAGGGAGAGCGATCGCACTTTCTCACGGTCAATTTTCCCTAGTTTTAGTATGCTGCAATTATCGGGTTTTGCAAGAAGAGATGTTGCAACGGCTCGAAGAATTATCTTCAGGATTATACCACATTCAAAAAGTAGTTTTACCACACAACGCCAGAAGTCTTTACACAACTATTCATTTACAATTAGTTACCGAGAAGCAACCGCCCTCAGCGTTGATGATTTTGGGTTTAGAGTTAATAGAGGGATTGGATGATTTCTTAAGGTCTATTAATCATATTCGTGATGAATTTCGCAAGCGTCATCCATTTCCGATAATTGTCTGGATGAATGATGAAGTTTTACAAAAAGTAGTACGTTTAGCGCCAGATTTTGCCAGTTGGGCGGCGACACCGATTAGATTTGAAATGACAACTAATTCGTTGCGGGAATTTCTGCAACAAGAAACTGATTCTTTATTTGCCAGAGTTTTACCGAAAAACACTGTACAACTGCAAACATCTAAATTGGTAGAAAATTATTCTACTTTGGGGCAAATTTGGAAACATAATTATGAATTACATTTTGCCATCCAAGAATTACAAAATCGTGGCGTCACCTTAGAATCAGAATTGTACGCCAGTTTAGAATTTGTTTTTGGCTTAGATAATTATGTTAGCGATCGCATCAATCCCGCGTTAAATCATTTTCAGAAAAGTTTACAAATTTGGCAAAGATTGGGAGAGAGGGAGGATGAAGAGGACGCGGTGACAGAAAGACGCGGGGACGCGGTGAGAGGAGATGAAGAGGACGCGGTGACGGAAAGACGCGGGGACGGGGTGAATGAGAATTTCCCCGTGTCCCCGCGTCCCCGTGTCCCCGTGTCCTCTTCCCTTGTGTTTTCTTCACGAGAAGAAAGAGTATTTTCTTCCCCATCCCCCCCATCTC